>JAAZPS010000299.1 GCA_012797095.1 Bacillota bacterium
CACCGGCTGCCTCGATCATCCCATCGATATTGGCCCCGATAACATGATGCGGCAGCATCACTCCCTTGGGGCTGGACGTTGAGCCGGAGGTGAACTGCAGCACCGCCAGGCGGCTGGGATCGTCTGGCACCGCCTCGAAAGCGTCGGCGGCAGGACCGCCGGAATCCGGCTGGATCCGGTCCAGCCTGAGCACTGCAGGATCGCCCGGCGCAGCCTTGTAGTACGCTGCGATCTCGGGGTCAAGCAGCAAGAGAGAGATATTGCCGCTTTTCAGCAACGCCCGTGTCTGGACCATGAAATCCTCGATCGAGCTGAAGCGCAGCGGGATGGGCAAGATAACGGTGCAGCCCCCGGCCAGCCAGATTGCCTGCACGGCAGTGACCAGCGCCCTTGTCGTC
Organism: Bacillota bacterium; assembly: GCA_012797095.1. Classification (GTDB taxonomy): domain Bacteria; phylum Bacillota; class Dethiobacteria; order DTU022; family DTU022; genus JAAZPQ01. The sequence goes on from JAAZPS010000299.1 coordinate 399, forward strand.
GGCCCAAGGATAGCAACATGATCCCCCGGTGCCAGACCGTGCCGCTGAAGAACAGCAGCGGCCGCGCGAGCCTCCTCGTGAAGCTGTTTCCAGGGCACCGTGACCGGCGGCGAGCCCGGTCCCCCTGCGGCTGAGCCGATCAAGGTGACCCCGTGGCCCCGGGAAGCGGCCCGCCGGATCCGAGGCAGCAGCGGTTCGGCCAGGGATCCTGCGTCCGGTTTGCTGCAGGGGCCTTCTCCAGGCCCTTCTGGTTGAAAAAACTGTTTCTCCATAAACAATCCCCCTTCAGTGGAAAGGATAACAACGGCTGACAATTGATCCTTTAAAAAATAATTTTACCCCCGATTGCCTTGAAATGCAAATCAGCCGGTGCTTCTTTCCGCAAGCAGGCCTGCAAAAACAGATCATCTGGTTATTACCGTACCAACCTTTCCTTCCGCCCCGGGCAGCGCATTCTCCAGCGATGTGATCACGGCCATATTGCCCCCGTCCTCCACAAACCGGATCGCTGCCAGCACCTTCGGCCCCATGCTGCCGGGAATGAAGTGCCCCTGCCGGTGGTACTCTTTTATCTCTTTCAGCGAGACCCGGCCGATCATCTGTTCCTCCGGGGTACGGTAGTTGATCCGGGCACCGGTAACATCGGTCAGGATCAACAGCGTCCCGGCCCCGGTGATCCGGGCCACCGCCTGCGCCGCCAGATCTTTCTCCACCACCGCATCCACCCCGGCGAGGATCCCGCGAGAACTCCGCGCCACCGGAGTTCCGCCGCCCCCGGAGACGATCACGATGATATCCCGGGCGATGAGCGCTTTGATCGCCTCGATCTCGGGAAAAGCCAGCGGTTCGGGCGAGGGAACAACCCTTCTCCAGCCCCTGCCGCTATCCTCTTTCCAGGTCTCCCCTTTTTCCGCCATCGCTTTCTGTGCTGCCGCCTCACTGTAAAAACTGCCGATCGGTTTGGTCGGATCGCTGAAAGCTTTGCTCTGGGGATCAACCAGCGTCTGGCAGATCAGCGTAACAACGGTCCGGGGGCAGCCGGCCAGAATCAGCTCATTGTGCAGAGCCTGCTGGATCATGATCCCGATCTGCGCCTGAGACATTGCTCCGCAGATGTAAAGCGGCATCTCCGGCAGACCGGCCCTGAAGCCGAGCTCCTGCTGTTGAAAGATCCGGCCTACCTGCGGACCGTTACCGTGGGTGATGATCAGGCGCTTGCCGTTGCTGATCAGGGTGGCCAGCTGAGCGGCGGTATGACGAATGTTGTCCATCTGTTCGGCAAAGGTGCCGTTTTCTCCCGGCTTCAAAATAGCGTTGCCTCCCAGAGCCACAACGATCATATCCCTGTCCGGGTGCTTGTTCGGTTCCAGCTGCATTGAGCTGCTCTTTTCGATCTGCGATTGCAAGTCCCTCTCTCCTCTA
>JAAZPS010000300.1 GCA_012797095.1 Bacillota bacterium
CGATTCGCTGGAAACATAGCCGGTTCCGATAGCCAGTCCCTCGGGAACATTGTGCAAGGCGATCCCGATGGCGAGCAAAATACCCATCTTCCGGAAGTGTCCCTGCTGGCTTTCATCGGCATAGTGATGTAAATGCGGCAGCAAGGTGTCCAGAAGCAAAAAGAGGGCGATGCCGCCGGCTAGACCGGTTATCCCGTAGAGAAAACCGCCTTTTTCAATCGCTTCCGGGATCATCTCCAGGAAGGTAACATCGAGCATCATGCCGGCGGCAAAGGCGAGGATCAGGCTGAGAAAACGGGGTTTCAGTTTTTTGGTGAATAGGATCACCAGCCCCCCGCTGCCGGTGCCTACGGTCCCGGCCAGCAAACCGATCGCGGTTATACGGATGATAAAGGCAAGATCCATGGGTGCCCTCCATCAGAAGGAAAGTCGGCTTTGAAAAAAATAACGATTTCCCATTACAGCTCGCGCATGATTTACGGTGAATACCTGGTTTTTCCCCGGAACAAGTATAGCGATACTTCGTTATGCCTGTCAACAAGCTGCCGGCGGCCGGCCCGGAGCTGCTGACGCAATTTTGCACGCTCCATCCCATTGCGGCGGCTTAACGGCTGCTGATCGCTTCCAAAGAAAACCGGGCGTTAGAATCTGATCAGCTCCGGGTAGGGTGTCTCCCGCGACGCGGACCAGACCCGGTTGATATAGGGCAGGATAAAGTAATTCTGCAGCAGGTGTATCCAGAAGGCCCCCCGTTCGTTCAAGACAATCTGTTCTTCTTCATCTTCGGCCATCCTGAAGGCAAGCAGAAACCGCAGCAGCCATTCAAGTTCCCGGTTATCTTTGCCGAAAAGGGCGAACAGTTTCTGCTTCGGAATGTACGTATCGTAGAAGCGCCAGTAAAGCCAGTAGTACAGCCCCATCATTCCGCTAAAATCCATGCTCAGGGCTACCGGTAGCTCCCCGGACCGGCACCTTCTGATATATTCATCCACTGAAAAGGTGTTCAGATAGAAAAGTCCCGGGATATGTGAGCCGGCTCCTGCTCCCAGGCCGATGTAGCGTTCCCTGGTTACCGAGGAATAGCGCGGTGTTTCACCCTGCAAGAAACCCCAGACCGAAACTCGCCGGAAACCATGCTCCAGGAAGAAGTTGTGGATGGTGCGGTACATCTTTCTTCTTACCGTCAGCTTCGGCATCTTGACCTTTTTGAGCTTGCGGTAGCGGCCAACCGTGGAGTAGGGAAAAGAGAACAGCGGATAGGTGGTGACCTGGTTTACCCCGCTGTGAAGTGCCTTGAACAGATCCTGCTCCAGCTCCGCCGCGGTCTGCCCCGGCAGGGCAAACATCAGGTCAAGGTTGACCGATCTAAAACCGGCGCCGGTGACCAATTCGAGCGAGCGCTCCAGCGCAGCGGCGCGGTAGTTCCGGCCGAGCAGCTCCAGGCAGCGGTTGCTGAAACTCTGCCCGCCCAGGCTGATCAGGTTGACCCCGCAACGAAGCAATTGATCAACTTTTTCCCCGTCGATATCTTCCGGGTTGGTCTCAACGCAGATATCACCGGTAATGCGGAACCTTTCCCTGATCCGGGCCAGGACAACGGCCAGTTCGTCTGTCAGATTGGTGGGGGTACCGCCTCC
>JAAZPS010000301.1 GCA_012797095.1 Bacillota bacterium
ACCGGTCTGAGCATACAATACAGTGAACTCTCCAAACAGAAGGTGATGCAGGTAGCGCTGCCGATAGAAGTCGAAGGGGAGACAATCGGGGCGGTCTTCATCTCTGCTTCGCTGCAGGCGATCGATACAATCATGGTCGATATCCGGCGCTTTCTGCTCATGACCACACTGCTGGCGGCTGCGGTTGTCGGGGCGGGGTCGATCTTTCTGGCCCGCCGTTTTACCGGCCCCCTGGAGCTGCTTACGGAGGCGGCAGGAAGCATGGCTGAAGGTAAGCTTGAGCAGCGGATCGAGGTGAAGACTTCGGATGAAATCGGTCGGCTGGCCCACCAGTTCAACCATATGGCCGAGCAGCTAAACTATCATACAAAGAACCTGCGCAATTTTGTGGCCAATGTGGCTCACGAGCTGCGCACCCCCCTGGCCTCCCTCAGTCTGATCATAAAATCGTTGAGGGATTACGAGATGGAGCCCGAACAGCGGCGGGAATTTTTGGACGATCTTGATAGCGAGATGGAGCGGCTGATCGCCCTGGTCCGGGATCTTCTTGAACTGACTACCCTGGAGGGCGGCGAGATCCCCTATGAACGGTTCCCCCTCGACGAGCTGGTCCGTGATCTGATCAAGCAGGTTGCCCCCCGCTTTGAACGTCAGAATATCCGCTTGCTGAGCGATCTTCCTGCGGGTGATTTTTTGATCAGCGGCTCCTGGCTCCAGCTGCGGCAGGCGCTGCACAATCTGCTCGATAATGCCCTGAAATACAGCTCCTCCGGGGGCTGGGTCAAGGTGACGCTCTGGGGAGAAGAGGGGGCTGCCGGGGTCAGGGTGGAGGATACCGGCTGCGGCATCCCGAAAAAAGATCTGCCGTTTGTCTTTGAGCGATTTTTCAGGATCGATCGGGCCCGCTCCCGGGAGATGGGCGGGACCGGACTGGGGCTGGCCATCGTCAGGGAGACGATCGAGGCACATGGAGGCAGGGTCGGGGTGGAGAGCGAGGAGGGCAAAGGGAGCAATTTTTATTTTACACTGCCGCTTTCCCCGGAGGATGTTAACGATAGTTAATTAAAATTAAAGATGGGATAATCCATTATTTTTGAATGATGATACAATTAACAGCACAGCTTAAACGGATAAAGGTGTTTGATCCATGAAAAAAGTAGAACCATATTATTTGCTGATTGCGTTTGCCGTTCTGCTGCTGGCGATCGGGATCGTTGCTCACTGCACCCGCAGTCTATCCCTGCTGAAGGGGGGCGAACCGATAGAGCCACCCTCAGACGGAAAAAATGGCGATCTTTTCGAACTCTGGTTTACGCCGGCTGCCCTTTTTGATATCAATGTCGACCACAATGTCACCGGGATCATCTTCGGAACGGAGTCCAAAAAGGTCAGCCTGCTGGATCGCGAACGGAAGCTGCGCTGGGAAAAGAGTTTCTCCACCAACCCCCTGCAGACGCAGATCTCCGCCGGCGGTAATCACCTGGCGGTGGGAACCGAGGGCGGCGATCTCTTTTTCCTGACCATCGATTCGCAGTTCTGGTGGCAAAAAGAGCTCGGGGCGCCGGTTAATCTGGTGGCGCTGTCGGAGAACGGCAAGTGGGTCCTTGTGGGAAAGGGCCAGCCCGATCAGGCGGAACATGAGCTGGCGCTGTTCAGCCGGGACGGAAACGAACAGTGGAGCATCTCCACCGGTCCTTTGCAGCAGATCTGGCTCGCCGGAGAGCAGACGGGGCAAGGAAAAGTGTTTTATACCTGTTGGCGCGGTGAGAAGTTGGTCACTGCAGCAGCCGCGTTGACCGGGGAGCTTCTCTGGGAGATCGAGAAGTCTGCCCTGATGGCGCTTTCGCGGACGGAGAACAGGCTGGCCCTGCTCGAGGAGGGCGGGGTGATGGTCTGCGATGCTCAGGGAGATCTGCTCTGGGAAAAAGAGCTGCCCGGCGCATTCAAGCCCTCCGCGGTGCTCTTCAACCCCCGGAATGACGATCTGCTTGTCTACGGCAGCGACAACCGGGTTGAAGAGAACCTGTACTGCTTCAGCTCCGAGGGTAAACTCAACTGGCACAAGAAAATAGCCGAGGGGGCCCAGCTTTCCTTTACTCCCGACGGCGCTGCTATCATCACCTGCTCCTGGCGCCAGTACAAGGAGGACTTAAGCCAGGTGGTACTCTACGATCAGAGCGGTGCCGAGCTTTCCCACTGGGAACTGGGGATAAGGGTGGCGCGGCTGCTGGTCAGCGGCAACCGCCGTTATATCGTTCTGGCCGGCGAAGACGGTTATATCGACGTGGTTGATCTGGAAAAAACGCCGGCCCAGGGGAATGATACCAATGCCCAGACAGTGCCCTTTTACAGCCCCGTGTGCACAGAGCTGAAACCGGATCAAAATGCGATCACCCTTTTCTTTTACGGTGACGGCAACCTTGTTCCCGTTACCAGAATGATCAGCCGCACGAAATCGCCCCTGCGGGCCGTTATCGAAGAGCTGATCAGGGGTCCCTCCCGTGACAGCTCCCTTTGCCGGATGATTCCCAAGGAGGCGGAGGTCGAAGTTGTTTTTGATAGCGATCGCGGTCAACTTTTTCTGGAACTCTCGCCCGAAGCGACGGAGATCGTCGATGCCGTTCAGATTCCCGGCGTGCTCGATTCCTTACGCTGCACCGTGGGCTGCTTTTCCGAGGTCCGCGAGATCTTTCTGAACATTGATCAAAAACCGGTAGAACTCTTCGAGGACGGCCATGTTTTGAAACAGCCGCTTCAGCCGTATCGCTGGGAGCAGCCCCTTTTTACCCCCGTCCATATTGAAGCGCATTACTACCTGGTTCCCCGGGAGGCTCGTGAGCTGGGGATCGAGGAAGATTGCGATCTTGAGGGACTCATCCGGGCTTTGGTGAAGCTGTGCCGCTCCTTTTACTTTGTTCCGGGCAACCTGCAGCTGAAAAAGGCCGCTGAAAACAGCGAGAAGGTCACCATCGATCTGAACAGCTCCTGGAAGATGCTCTTTCCGGAAAACGGAGGCCCGGAAGACCGGCTCCATGGAGTCATGATCATGGATGCACTTTGTCTGACGGCGATCGAAAACAGCTGCTGCAGCCAGGTGGAGATTCTGGTGGAGGGAGAGAGCTGGTCTCCACCGCAGGAATACCGGTATCCCCTCCTGAACCGCACCTTTTACCAATCGTACTATATCAATCCCGAGTTCTAATCCCCCGGCGGCCCAGCGACAGCCCGCTGCTGTCAAGTGGTGATCTTGCCGCTCAGGGGGATATTCATTGTCATCTGGCTGCTTTTGGGCTAAAATATTATAAAATGAGAAATGAGGGTTACCGGGATGGACTGCTACAAAGAAGAGATCGGCCGGCTCCTGGCCCCGCTGGTTGAACTGGAAGAATCCGCAGTGGTCGCATTGCTGGAGGAGCCGCCCGAGCCGGAGATGGGGGATCTGGCCTTTCCCTGCTTCACCCTGGCCCCCCAAAAAAGGCAGCCGCCGGCTGCGATTGCCGCTGCTTTGGGTGAAGCCCTTGCCGGCCGGAGAGGTCTTTTCTGGGAGCAGGCCAGGGCCAGGGGGCCCTACCTCAATTTTTACTTTGATTATCCCGCCTTCAGCCGGGATGTTATGAGCAAGATCAGCGAACTGGGGCCGGACTACGGCAGAACCGACTGCGGCCGGGGAGAGGTTATCGTCCTCGACTACTCCTCGCCCAATATCTGCAAACCCTTCGGCATCGGTCATATCCGCTCCACCGTGATCGGACATGCTCTCTCGCTGATCCTGGAGGCCCGGGGTTTCCGCTGTATCGGGATCAACCACCTCGGCGACTGGGGCACCCAGTTCGGCAAGATGATCGTGGCCTACAAGCGCTGGGGAGACGATCGGGAGCTGCAGCGGGATCCGGTCAATTACCTCTACTACCTCTACGTCCGTTTTCATCGGGAAGCCGAAAATGACAGCGCCCTCGAGGAAGAGGCCCGTCAATGGTTCAGGCAGCTTGAAAATGGAGAGGCGGAGGCGGCGGCGCTCTGGGAACTTTTCCGCCGGCTCAGCCTGGAAAATTACGATCAGATCTACGCCCTGCTGGGGATCAAATTCAATTATCATCACGGCGAAAGCCATTACAATACCATGCTTGACGATATGATCAGATTGGTCCAGGAAAAAGGGATTGCCACCGAAAGCGAGGGCGCCCTGATCGTTGATCTGGAAAGGTACGGGCTTCCCCCGGCGATGCTTCGCAAAAAAGACGGGGCCACTCTCTATCTGACCAGGGATCTGGCCGCGGCGCAGTACCGCAAGCGCACCTTCGATTTTGGCAAAGCTCTCTATGTGGTCGGTGCCGAGCAGACCCTTCATTTCAAGCAGATGGTCAAGGTCCTG
>JAAZPS010000034.1 GCA_012797095.1 Bacillota bacterium
ATTGTCCGGCGGCTCCCGGCGGTCGAAACCCTCGGATCGGCCACGGTGATCTGCTCCGACAAGACCGGCACCCTGACCGAAAACAGGATGAGCGTGAACCGGATCTTCGCCGGTGATTCCCTCTATCACTTCACCGGCTCCCGGTTTCAGCAAAAAGAGGGGCCGGGCAGTGCGCCGCCGGGCTCTTCCCTGCCCCGGGGCGGGGCGCTCCATCTTTCACTTTCCATCGCCGCCCGGTGCAACAACGCTTACCGCGATGGGACCGCCTACCGGGGTGACCCGACCGAGGCGGCGCTCCTGGAGGCGGCGGCAGCGGCGGGGATCGCTCCGGAGCGGCAGCTCCGCGAACGGGAATATCCCTTTTCCTCCGAAAGAAAGATGATGAGCGTTCTGCAGCGAGGCCGCGGCCGGAAGTGGCAACTGCTACTGAAAGGCGCGCCGGAAATCGTTCTGGAGCGCTGCCGCTATTATCGTTCGGACAGGACAGGGGTTGTTCCTCTCACCGCAGCCAGGCGCAAGGAGCTGCTTGCCCAGCTCGAGACCATGGCCGGGCTGGCCCTGCGCCCCCTGGCGGTGGCTTACCGCGAATTTACCGGGCTCCCCTCCGCCGGGGACGGCGCCGGCCTCGCAGAGGAGGCGGTGGAGCGGGAGCTCATCTGGGTCGGTCTCTTCGGGCTTGAAGATCCGCCCCGCGCCGAAGCGCTGCCGGCGATCCGCCTCTGCCGTCGCGCCGGGATCAAGGTGGTCATGATCACCGGGGATCACCGCGCCACTGCCGAGGCGATCGCCTGCCGGCTGGAGATCCTGAGGCCGGGCGGCCGGGTTCTCACCGGCGCCGAGCTCAATGCTCTCGACGACCGCCGGCTGCAGCAGCTGATCGGCCGGGTGCAGGTTTTCGCCCGGGTGAGCCCTTTTCACAAACTGCGGATTGTCCGCGCCTTCAAAAGGCGCGGCGAGGTGGTCGCCATGACCGGTGACGGGATCAACGACGCCCCGGCAGTGAAGGAATCCGATATCGGCATTGCCATGGGGCGCACCGGAACCGATGTTACCCGCGAGGCGGCCTCGCTGGTCCTGGCCGATGATAATTTCAGCACCATTGTTGCTGCGGTGGAGGAGGGGCGGACGATCTACAGCAATATTCGCAAATTCATCCGCTTCATGCTGGGCTGCAACACCGGGGAGGTGCTGACCATGATCCTGGCGGTGCTCTGCGGGCTGCCGCTGCCGCTGCGGCCGATCCAGATCCTGTGGATCAATCTGGTCACCGACGGCCTTCCGGCGCTGGCCCTGGGAGCGGATCCGCCGGCGGAGGAGTTGATGGAATCCCGGCCGCGCCGCCGCGGTGAGGGACTGTTCAGCAGGGGACTCTGGGGGAAACTGCTCCTGCGGGGGATCCTCATCGGGGCGGTCACGGTAACGCTCTTCGGCCTGGCCCTGGCAGCGGGAGAGCCGCTCGGAAAAGCTCGCACGATCGCCTTTGCCGCCCTGATCACCGCACAGCTGGTCTACGTGTACGATTGCCGCAGTGAAGGTTCCCACCGGAGCAGCCGCCGCAATCTTTATCTCGACGCCGCCGTGCTTTCATCGGTTCTGCTGATGATGATCGTGATCTATCTGCCCTTTTTAAGTGTATTTTTCGGCACTGCTGTTCTCACTGCCGGCGAATGGGCGGTGGTCTGTGCTGCTGCTTTCCTGCCCGCCCTGGTCGATCGGGTGGCGGAGCTGCCGGGGCGGTTCAGGCGATTTTCCCGGCAAAAAAGCGCCAATCGTTCTGCCGGCGCTCCCTGAAACGCTTTTCCGGTAACCCCTGGCCCCGGCGGGGATAGCCGGGGGCAGGGGTCTTTCAAACGGGAGATGGCCAGTTTCCACTGGCCATCTCCCGCCTTGGACGCATAAGCTCCTTTTTTTGTTACAGTAAATCGTGCGGCGGGTTTACTCGCCGACGAACATCTTGGAGACACTGGACATGATCGGGGCCAGCTTCATCCCCAGCCCCATATCTCCGTCGATCTTGTATTTCCCCGCCATGAAAGCCGAGATGGGATGGAGAGAACCGGTCAGCAGGCCGAGCATGGAGGCGACCGGGCCCGACAGA
>JAAZPS010000302.1 GCA_012797095.1 Bacillota bacterium
TAGTAGGCGGGCATGGGCAGGGCGACCAGGCCCGCGACGGAGGCGAAGTTGACGATCGCTCCCCCACCAGCCGCCTTGAGCAGCGGTGCGGCTGCGCGGATGGTGAAGAAAGTGCCATGGACATTGATGCGCATGACGCGGTCGAAATCCTCATCGGGGATGTCGGTATTCTCGGGCCGAAGGCGGACGGCTCGCCCTGGAGGGTCGGTCTGAAACACCCGCGCGGCAGCGGGATCATTGCGGTGATCCCCCGGGATAAAAGGGGAGCCATCGTCACTTCCGGTGACTACGAACGATTTTTCGAGGAGGATGGGGTGCGCTATCATCACATTCTCGATCCCCGGACCGGGCTGCCCGCCTCTGCCCTGCTCAGTGTGACCGTGGTTGCACCGACAGCGGTAGAAGCCGATGCACTTTCAACCGCCCTCTTTGTGCTCGGCCCGCAGCGCGGTCTGGCCCTGGTGGAGAGCCTGCCGGAAGTGGAGGCGGTGATGATCACCCCGCAGCTGGAGCTGTTGATCTCCAGCGGTCTGCGCGGTCTGGTCGAACGCTCTGGTGAGTAATCCCGGCCCCGCAGGAGAGTGTTTGCGTGAACCTTCTCCGGATCAAGTTTTTTGGAGATGTTTTTACAGCGGAAAGGAACCAACTGCTGTTTAGCTTGAACAGGGGTGCTGAAGATGAGACCTGATCTATTCAAGATGACCAATCTGGCGGTGCTGGTCACCTTTGCGGTGGTGATCCATACCGTTGAGGCGGCCCTGCCCCTGCCGATGCCGGTTCCGGGAGTGCGTCTGGGGCTGGCAAATATGATCACCTTGCTGGCAATTCTCCTTTACGGGGCGCGCAGCGGTCTGGTTGTGGCGGTGCTGCGGACCGTTATCGGCAGCCTTATCGGCGGCACCTTTTTGGGGTTTGGTTTCTGGTTGGGCCTGGCAGGCGGGGTTACCTGCACCGCGGTGATGGCGCTGGCTGCTCTTCTGATGAAAAAAGGGTATCTCAGTATCATCTCGGTCAGTGTGCTCGGGGCCGCCGCTCACAATCTGGCCCAGATCGCAGTTGCCGCAGCCGCCATTGGCAGCGCGGCCCTGTTGAGGGGTTACCTGCCCCTGCTCTTGCTGCTGGCCGTGCCGACCGGTTTTTTTACCGGGTTGGCCACATTCTATCTTGAAGGGGTCACCAGGCGGGTGCTCCGTCAGGCCGGAGAGGGCGGTGCAGCCTGATGAAGCTGTTTCTCGCCTCGGCCTCTCCCCGCAGGGCGGCGCTGCTCGGGCAGGTGGGGATACCGTTCGAGGTTGTTGAAAGCGGCCTGCTTGCCGAAAGCAGGCCCCGGGGGCCGGTTCCGGCGGAGGCGGCGGTGCAGCTGGCGCTGGAGAAAGCGCGGCTCGCGGCAGCTGCGGTGGAACAGGGAATTGTTCTCGGTGCCGACACGATCGTCTTGCACCGGGGTGAGATCCTGGGAAAGCCCCGGGATCGCGATGAGGCCTGCCGGATGCTCGAACGCCTCAGCGGAGAGGAGCATCTGGTGATCACCGGGATCGCCCTGGTCGATGTGCGGACAGCCTGTTGTGAGTGCGGTTTTGCCGAGACTCGTGTCTGGATGCGGGTTCTGGAGCCGGAGATGATCGAAGCATATGTGGCCACTGGCGAACCGATGGATAAAGCCGGAGCTTACGGCATTCAAGGAAAAGCAGCTCTGTTTGTTGAAAGGATCGAGGGATCTTACTTCAATGTGGTCGGGCTACCCCTTTACCAGCTCTCCCTGCTCCTTTCCCGCATGGGGATTAAACCATGGTCCGGTTGGAGGGAAAGCGATGACGGAAGAGAACCGGTTGATGATCAGGGATCTGCCCACCGAGGAGAGGCCCCGTGAGAAATTGAAGGCGCTCGGTGCGGAAGCGCTTTCGAATGCCGAGCTGCTGGCTATTCTGCTCCGAACGGGCAGTGACCGGGAATCGGCGTTACAGCTGGCGGTGAGGCTGCTCTCGCTCGGTGGAGGGCTGCGGGAGTTGCCGGGCCTCTCGCTCGAGGATCTGCAGGTGCTCAGGGGGGTGGGGCCGGCCAAGGCGGCTCAGCTCAAGGCTGCTCTGGAGATCGGCCGCCGCCTGGCAACGATGCCCCCGGATCAGGCTGAAAGTATCACCAGTCCGCAGCGGGCGGCGGCGCTGTTCATGGAGGAGCTGCGCTACAAAAAGAAGGAGCATTTCATGATCATGCTTCTCAACACGAAGAATCATCTGCTTTCCCGGGAAGAGATCTCCATCGGCAGCCTCAACGCTTCCATCGTCCATCCGCGGGAAATTTTCAAGATACCGCTGCGGAAAAGCGCAGCCTCGATCATCCTGGTGCATAATCACCCCAGCGGTGATCCTTCGCCCAGCCAGGAAGATCTGGAGGTGACCAGGCGTCTGGTCGAGGCGGGTAATCTCCTGGGGATCGCCGTGCGCGATCATCTGATCATCGGGGACGGTTGTTATTTCAGTTTCAAGGA
>JAAZPS010000303.1 GCA_012797095.1 Bacillota bacterium
GAGGGGGTGTTGCACGAATTCTCCACTCTTCCCGGGGTGCTCGAAGATACCATCGAGATCATCCTCAACCTGAAATCTCTTTCCATGAGAATTCAGGACGCAGAGCCCCAGGTTCTGGTTATCGATGTGAATAGAGCCGGAGTTGTCCGGGCCGAGGATATCCAGGCCCCGGCGGGGGTGGAGATCCTGAATCCCCAGCTGGCGATCTGCACTCTCGAGGAGGATGCCCGCATCTATATGGAGATGACAGCTATGAAGGGGCGCGGCTATGTGCCTGCAGAGAGAAACAAGACGACCCAGCAGCCTATCGGGGTGATCCCCGTTGATTCGATCTTCTCTCCAATTCGCAAGGCCAACTTCCAGGTTGAAGATACCCGGGTTGGCCAGGTGACCGACTTTGACAAGCTGACCCTTGAGGTCTGGACCGATGGAAGCATCAAGCCCGATGAGGCGGTCAGCCAGGCGGCGCGGATATTGAGCAAACGGATCGCCATCTTCATCGATCTTACCGATGAGATCGATGAAGACGATCTCGAGGAGGAGAAAGAGGAAGAGGATCTGGAAAAGAAACTCGAGATGACGATCGAAGATCTGGATCTTTCGGTTCGATCGTACAACTGTCTCAAGCGGGCCGGGATAAATACGGTCGGTGAACTCATTGCCAGAACCGAGGAAGAGCTGATGAAGGTGCGCAACCTGGGCAAAAAATCATTTGAGGAAGTTGAGCGGAAACTGAGCGAGCTGAATTTGAGTTTACATGAAATCGGAGAGTAGCGCTGCAAGGAGGAACTGAAATGGCCTATCAGAAGCTAAGCCGGAAAAGCGGCCCCAGAAGGGCGCTGCTCCGCAGCCAGGTGACATCTTTGTTGAAATATGGACAGATCAAAACCACCGCGGCAAAAGCAAAAGCGATCCAACCGGCTGCCGAGAAGATGATCACCCTGGCCAAGCAGGGTGGTCTGCATGCCCGGCGCCAGGCTCTGGCCTATCTATATGATGAAACTGTTGTCACAGAGCTGTTTGAAAGAATTGGCCCCCGGTGCGGGGCCAGGGCGGGCGGCTATACCCGGATCACCCCTTTGGGACCGCGCCGCGGTGACAGCGCCCCCATGGTCATGATCGAGCTTGTCGACTGATCGTTAGACCGGGGGCGAGCAGTGCCCCGTGTCGGAGGATGGAATTGAGAGGAGAGGTGAGCCGCGGCGCAGGGTTCAGGCCTCACTTTGGCCCTCTCAATTTTGCATGACAGGGGAACAGCTCTCCTGTCATATTTTTAACGGAACCGGGCGAATAGCGGGAGTAGGCCGCTGCTGAGGCCACCACTGTTGCCCGCGTGCTCCGGGCCCGGTTCATCCACGGAGAGAAAAAGATGCCTTCAGTTTTGCTGGAAACAAACAAACTATCTTTTGCCTATCCGGGGCAGCCTGAAAACGCCCCCCCGGCTCTGGCAGAGATCGATCTTCGGGTCGATGCGGGCGAATATATTGCGCTTATGGGGGCCAGCGGCTCCGGCAAGACAACACTGCTCAAACAGTTCAATGCCCTGCTTCGTCCCACCTCCGGAGAGGTCCATATCGGGGGTGCCTCCACCGCGGAGGAGGGCTCGCTTGCGCGGATCCGTTCCCTTTGCGGCATGATCTTTCAGAACCCGGATAACCAGATTGTCGGGGCTACCGTGGAGGAGGACGTCGCCTTTGCCCTGGAGAATCGGGCGGTCCCGCCTGCCGAGATCCGCCGACGGGTGGCCGCTGCTCTGGCACTGCTGGGGATTACCCATCTGGCTGGGTTTCCGCCACACCTGCTTTCAGGCGGTGAGAAACAGAAGGTAGCCCTGGCCGGTCTGATCGCTGCGGAGCCCCGCTGCCTGCTGCTGGACGAACCGACGGCCATGCTCGATCCGGCCGGCCAGGCGGTGTTTGTCGAGACAGTGCGGCGGTTGAACCGGGAGCAGGGAATTACCGTGATTCATATAACCCATTTTCCCGAAGAGGCCGTCCTCGCCGGGCGGGTGCTTGTTCTGGACAAAGGCCGCTTGCTGAAGGAGGGACCGCCTTCAGAGATCTTAACCGACCTGGCGCTGCTGCGTACCCTCGGATTGAGAACGACTGCTGCCGGGGAGCTGGCCGCCCTGCTTCGTGAAGACGGTTTTCCGTTACCCGGGGGGATCCTGCATGATCAGGAGCTGGCTGAGCAATTATGTTCATACGTACAAAAAATTTAAGCTATACTTATCTGGCCGGAACTCCGCTCATGGTCAGGGCACTCCGCAGGATCGATCTGGCTATTGCCCGGGGCAGCTTCACCGTACTGCTGGGTTCCTCCGGTTCGGGCAAGTCAACCCTGCTGCAGCATTTCAACGGCCTGTTGCGGCCGACGGAGGGTTCCATCCTGATCGAGGGCGAGCCCCTGAAATACGGCCGTCGGGAGCTGCGGGAGCTGCGGCGCCGGGTCGGTCTTGTTTTTCAGGAACCGGAAAGCCAATTTTTCAGCGAAACCCTCTTCGACGAGATCGCCTTTGCGCCGCGCAATTTTGGCCTGACGCCTTCTCTTGTTGAAGAGAGGGTCTCGCAGGCGCTGCAGCAGGTTGGCCTGGACGATCCTGCCCTGGTGAACAGATCCCCTTTTCATCTCAGCGCCGGCCAGCAGCGCCTGGCGGCGATCGCGGCGGTCCTGGCAATGCAGCCCCAGGCGCTCATTCTCGACGAGCCGGGCTCCGGCCTGGATCAGGCCGGTCAGCAGAGGCTGTTCTCCCTGCTGCAGCAGCTTAACCGGGCGGGGGCGACGGTGGTGGTGGTGACCCACCGGCTGGAGCAGATCGTGCCGCTGGCCGATCATTTTCTCGTTCTTCATCAGGGCAGGTTGGTTTTGCAGGGTCCCCCGGACGAGATCTTTTCCCGGGTGGCAGAGCTGCACCGCTGCGGCCTCTCCGTACCCCCGGTGATGAAGCTGGTGGAAGTGCTCCGCAAAGCCGGGTTGCCGCTCTCCCCGGCGCTCCATTCCCTGGAGGAGCTCCGCCGGGAGATCGGAGCATGGTGGAAGGAGGGGAGCGCTCCTTGAGCCGCAGTATTACCCTGGGCAGCTATCTTCCCGGAGACTCTTTTCTCCACCGGGCCAACCCGCGTTTCAAGATCTTGATCCTGCTGATCTTTCTGGCAGCACTCTTCTTGTTGAAAAGCTTTACCGGGTTGGGCCTGGCGGTGCTGCTGCTGCTCATGATCATGTTCGCCGTGCCGGTCCCGTGGCGCTACCTGGCCGGGGGGTTGCGTCCACTGAGCTATATCATCCTGTTTACGGTCGTGGTCTATTTCTTTTTCACCAAGGGGGGGCTGGTCTTGCTGCGCCTGGGCCCGCTGACAGTGGAGCAGGCCGGGGTGAGCGCGGGGCTTTTCATGATCCTGCGGTTGGCCGGGCTGGTCTTCGTCTCCATGCTTCTGACTTTAA
>JAAZPS010000304.1 GCA_012797095.1 Bacillota bacterium
ACCCCGGGGATGCTGTCCAGATCGCTTAAATATGGTTTCAGGTCGAGCAGGGGGCTGCCGTCCAGAGCATCGAGCCCCTGCACCAGCAGACGATTTTCTTCCCTGCGGATCAGCCTGACCACATTGAAAGCGATCGGATTAGGCCTGACCGGCGAACGGCAGGCAAAGACGCCCCGCACCTTTCCGCGGTGGGGTGTTTTTACCTGAAGCAGATCCCGCTCGGCACGGTGCAGCCAGTGAAGAACGATCAGATGAGTCGATCGCTCGATATCCTTGAGGCCGTCAACGAAGCGCTCGTAGAGCTCCAGCTCCATCTGCTCTTCCGAATAACGGCCCTGGCGCGGCGCCTCCCCGGAATTTTTGTAAGGGCTGTGGATGATTCCGATAGGCTGCAGAATGATTTGGCTCCACCCCTTTCCTTGGCAGATGAAATGATCAGAAAAGGCAAAGGCAGTTCACGTTGCCTGCTGCAACAATCCACTTTTGTGTTGCAGCATAGCACCGTTTGGCCTCGCTGTCAATCAATAGAGAATCTTCATCTCACGGAAACTGTCTTTTCATCTTCCAGCGTTTATCACCTGAATGAGGCGGAGAACTCTTCCGCTATCCGGTGCCATGTCAATGAATCCGAAGCGGTCGCGATCGCTGGACTGGACTCTGCTGCAGGTTTATACTGAAGGAAAAGTGATTAAAGCGGGGGTGATGGTGATCCGGAGCGTTCTGCGCAGGGTTGTACCGTTTTGGGGGGCGCATCTAATTTTTCTGTTTCTGGGGATTATCGTAGCAGCAGTTCCCGCATTCCTTTCCGATCAGCCCGATATTGACGTGCCGGTCAGCGCAGCTCTGTCTGTCATCTATTTCGTTGTTTTTGTAGCGATGGCCCGCCGGAGAGTGAACGGTCCGGTCAACGGTTTGCTCTGCGGATCGGTGACCGTGCTGCCGATGCTGCTGTTAAGCGTCCTGGCTGCTCTGTATGGTTACCTAAATCCGGCCGATTCAATCGGCTCTGTTCTGTTGAGCTTTCCGGTGATTTTGCCTTTCCTGCCCTGGGTGAACAGGATTCATCCGGCCGTCCCGATCTATTCGATGCGATTTATCGTTACCCTGATTCCCTGGGCGGCGATAGTAAGCGGCAGCTTTTTCAACCGGTCTAAAACGGGGTGAACAAAGCGGCAGTGAAGTAGCCCCTGCCGGGTGCGACTGCCCAGGCATTACAAAGAAGGACCGGGCAGGCCCGGTCCCTGCAAAAATCCCGTTCTGATGTCATCTTTTGTATCACTGTACCAGTGTCAACAATGTTCGCGAGGGGTATGGCCAGTTAGAATATGGTGAACAAACCCAGGCCGGGTAAGGCGCAGCGGAAAAATAGTGGCGGAATAGTCAGCGGAGGTTTTGTTCTCAGAACAGCGGCTGGTATGCAACCGTTGGTTGCTGAAGTTCCATCATTCGAAGGTAGTGTGCAACCGGGCCTGGAAGCTATAATAGGGGAAAAGGAGGGGGCCCGATCATGCCTCTGGGTGAAAAAATACAGGAGCTTCGAAGGAAAAACGGAATGTCCCAGGAGCAGTTGGCGATCAGCTAGGCGTCACCCGGCAGTCAGTTTCAAAATGGGAATTGGGCGACTCCATTCCCGATGTCGAAAGGTTGAAGGCAATAAGCAGGTTGTTTGGCCGATCCACTGACGAATTGCTGGACAACGAAAGGGTCGGGGCGTCCGTCGGCGAAGGGGGCTGCGTCAATATTGCTGCAAACAGGCTCTTTGGCGATTCCTGCTCTACCCCACAGGCAGGCAATTCCAGCGTATCTCTGAACCGGGTCGAGCGGTTGATCAAAAAAAAGGGGTACAAGTTTGGCTATCTGCTTATCGGATGGGGCCTCGTCGTATTGCTCATCTTTGCTGGGTTTGCCTATATATTTCAGGGACACCTGAATGCGGCAAGGGGTTTGGCGGAAGGTTTTGAAGATATGATGCCGGGCTTTAATTTGAAGCTGAACCCTGAAACGAAAGGGCTCAGTCCTTATGATAACGCCCTTCGGTTAATGTCCTTAGCTCCCTACCTGATATTGATCGTTCCGGTAGCGATGATCATCCTGGGTGTTGTCATCGTCGCCAAGGGAAAAAAATATGGCGAGGGCATTGAATAGGTTTTTACATCATCAAGCCGTTAACAGATGGAGGGAAACAGGAAGGGTTTGGGCGGGGGTAACCCGCCCAAACAGCATTTATTCGTGAGTCAAAGTCACCGTCCCCTTGACTCATAAAAGTCACCGTCCCCTTGACTCATAGATTTTCCTCTTTCAATGCATCGATGATATTATCGCGCTTCAGGCTGGAGCTGGCATGGAGCATGGTCATGAAGACGATGACGAAGACGCCGGCGATGCAGATGAAGATCTCCTTCCAGGGGAGGAAGAAAGCGAACTGAAGCATGTTTCCGAAGCCGTGGTGCAGCCACAGGGCGATCAAAACGCTCACCGGGAGGCCGTAGAGCAGGGCATTCATCCCGTAGAAAATGCTCTCGTAATTGATCATCTTGTTGAAGCCCCCCGGGGTCAGCCCCACCGATTTGAGCATGGCGAATTCGCGGCGGCGCAGGGCCACATTGGTGCTGATCGTGTTGAAGATATTGGTTACCCCGATGAGGGTGATCAGGGTGATGAAGCCGTAGAGGAAGATGCCGATCACCGTTTTGGTGCGGGCCATCTCCTGCAGCTCGGCACTGATGTCATGAACGTAGGTGTGGCCTTGCCCGGTGCTTTCGCAGATCGCGCGAATCTGTTCGGCCAGGCCGGTATTTCCATCGGTGATCAGGTAGAGCTGCAGGGTGTCGCGAGCGCTATCTCCACCGTTGCCCTCATCTCTCAGCAATGTTCTGGCGGCTTCAAAGGAATTTTCGGAGAGGAGCAGATAGCTGTAGCCGATATCGGCGGGTTGAACCCCCAGCGGATAGCTGTCGGTGACGGCGCCGATCTCTATGGTCAGAGCTGCTTTGGAACCGCCCTGATCATAAACCAGCCCCGCCAGGGCTAATTTATCGCCCGCCTTCAGCTGCAGCGGAGCGAACTCGGCCAGCTTTTTCGTTTCACGAGTGATCGTTTTATTGATCAATATTCCCCGGAGCTCTTCGGCACCATTGAAAGCGACCGCATCGAGATTGTTTTCAGCGGTGTAGTTATTGAACTCCTCCTCCCCCAGTGCCAGCAGGTGAAAGTAGTAGCGGTAGCGCCCAGCTTCATCGGCGGGGAGCCGATTCTGATCCAGGAAATTTTTCTGGAAAAAAGAGCTGAAGCGGGCTCTCCCCTGGCATGATTCCGTGGAGATCTCCCTGATCAGGGCGTGCTTTTCCACCCCGTCAAGTGAGACCACCTGCTCGCACAATCCCTTCTGCTCCTCGGGCGTAAGGTCCATCACCATGACCGCAATATCGAAAGTTGATTCCTGATAAAAAAGGTCGGCGCCGGTGAACATATAATTGATCAAGGTGGAGAAGGAGACAAAGAGCACGATGCTGATGAAAAGCGAGAAGACGGTGGCGCGGTAGCGGCGGCGGTTGCGCTTCAGGTTTTTCAAGGCCAGCTCCCCCTCGATGCCGAAAAGGAAACGGGTCAGGCGGGAGGTCTTTACCGTCTTTCCCTTGATCTTGATATCGGCACTCTGCCGGATTGCCTCGATGGGCGAGGTAGCGGCAGCCCGGTTGGCCGGCACGTAGGCCGAGATGAGGATGATCAGTCCGACAAAGAGCACCGTAAGCGGGATCAGAAGCGGGGAGATCACCAGGCGCAGGGGTATATCCTGCTCGAACATCAGGCCTGCCATCAGCCGGTTCACGATGGAAAGAGTCACGCCGATGCCGCCGATGCCCGCGAGTATCCCCAACGGTATGCCGATAAGACCCAGGAAGGCGCCTTCGGAGAATACGGTGCGCCGGATCTGCCCGGGTGTGGCTCCGGTGCTGGCCAGCAGGCCGAACTGTTTTTTGCGCTCACTCACCGAGATGGCGAAAGCGCTGTAGATCACCGTCACCGAGCCCACGGCAATGAGCAGGATGACGATGCCTGCGACGGTGTTGAGCATGGCCACGGCCCTTTCGTTCTTGGTGATGCCCAGATACTGCAGCAGCTCACGGTTGTAGCTGTATTCCAGATCTCCGGCGGCGGCCATCTCCGGCACCCGGTCGTAGAGCTGGCGCAAATTCTTTCCCAGGATGGAGATATTGACTGTCTCATCTTTGCCCAGTGCGTCAGGGTCCAGGTAAGCGATAGCGGTAAATCCAGGGTTGCCGGTGAATCTTTCAAAATGCGGTTTATCGATATAGCCGCTGATGGTATAGGCTCTCGTGGCGGTGCTCACGAACTGCTCCGTTTCATCGAAGGGCATAGCCTCGACGATCTCTTCACCCTCGGGATCATGCCGTTCACCCAGTTCAAAGGTGATCGTCTCGCCGATACGGTAGGATCTTCCGCCGCTTGTGATTGCCTCCTCGGAGAGCAGGATCTCGCCTGCTTTCTCGGGGTAACGGCCCCTGGTGAGCTTGATCGGCATATGCCGCAGGGCGGCGGCATCATATTCCTTGATGAAAAAGTAGGGCCGGTACTTGTTCGTGGATTGATCGAAACGGGCGAAACCCAGGTTGCGGCTGAACATCGCTGTTTCGGTGTAGACGTGATCGGTGATGTACTTGCTCTGCTCCAGAGCGACGTCGCGGAAGGTGGCATGGAAATTTCCGTCTGTCTGCTTTGCTCTCTGCACAAAAAGGTCCTGGAAACTGACGGCGATGGAGATGGTGGCGCAGATCATCGCCGCCGAGAGGATGATCCCGATGATCGTGACGATGGTGCGCTTGCGGTTCAGTTTCAGGTTGCGCCGGGTGAGGGTGCTTAAAATGTTCACGGACGGATCACCTCATCCTTGACGATGCGCCCGTCGGCCAGGGTGATCATGCGGTCGGCCTGCAGGGCGATCTCGTGTGAATGGGTCACCAGGAGCAGAGTCTGGTGGTAACGCCGGTTGGAGAGCTTGAGCAGCTCGACGATCTCCTGCGAATTCTTGCTGTCCAGGTTGCCCGTGGGCTCGTCGGCCAGGACCAGGGCGGGGCGGTTGATCAGGGCGCGGCCGATGGAGACCCGCTGCTGCTCGCCGCCGGAGAGCTCGTTGGGCAGGTGGGCGGCCCTACCCGCCAGATTGAGGGTTTCCAGGAGCTCGCTCAAGAATTGGGGGTCCAGCTTTCTCCCGTCAAGCAGCAGCGGCAGGGTTATATTTTCCTCCACACTGAGGATCGGCAGCAGATTGTAGAACTGGTAGATCAGCCCCACCTGGCGGCGTCTGAATATGGCCAGTTTGGTTTCATCAAGGCTGTATATCTCTGTTTCTTCAACGAATACCTTGCCCGAGGTGGGGCGGTCCACACCCCCGAGCATATGCAGCAGGGTTGATTTGCCCGAGCCGGAGGCACCGATGATGGCCACGAATTCACCTTTTTTCACGCTGAAGCTGACGCCGTCAACAGCTTTGACCTGCATGGCGCCGCTTCCGTAAACCTTGGATAGATTCTCCACCCTTAAAATTTCCATTCAAATGGCTCCTTCCTTTCAGATAGCTTCACTATACCAGCTCGAAGTGACTCTGCGGTGACAATTACGGTGACAATCCAGTCACCCGAGTTCAGGCTAAGTCAAGGGACGGTGACTTTGAGTCAAGGGGACGGTGACTTTGACTCACTACTGAATGGGGTAAAGCGCGGCCAGCCCTAGCGAGTCAAGGGGACGGTGACTTTGACTCACCACTAGATGAGGGAAGGCGCGTCAGGCCCTCACGGTTTTGGTGCAGCGGACTTTTGGCGGGCCCAGTTCGGCTGCGGCTGCGTTCCGGTGTGGGTTTCCGCCTCAGCTTGCTTTGCGGTAGAATTTGATGGTGAACTCCGTGCCGCG
>JAAZPS010000305.1 GCA_012797095.1 Bacillota bacterium
CCTCCCCGGGTCCGGGTAAAAAACAAGGGAGCAAAAACGCATCAGCAATGCGTTTCTACTCCCTGATAGCTCATCACTCTGAGTAGATCATAACCGGCGGACGCCGCTATATTTCGCCTATCCGGATCAATTATATCAGATCGAGCGGCCCCGGGGCAAAAAATCTTGATTCCCTTTCAAAATAGTCCGGGAATATTCGCATCCCGGGCTGCTGTCCCGAACGGCCGAAAACGATCAATACAGCTGTTTCTCCGGCAGGTTTTTGTCCCTCCCATCGCGAAAGTTATCCTGACACAGGGGCAGCATCTTGCCGTCAGCATAATCTTATTCAGGAGGTCCCAGCTAATGTTCGAAATTGAAAACAACTTGCAGATTGAACTCGAACCGGAAGATATTTTGAAAGGTCAGGGCATCGATCCGGCCAGGGCTTCGGCGCTGTTGAACCGGATCGCCACCGAAATTCTTGATGAGGCCAACTCCCTGATGAAGCCGGCAGCGCTCCACGGGACCCTGCCGGTTACCGATTTTCAGCACGACAGGATCACTTTTGCCGGCGGCTCCTTTTCAGGCCCCCTTGTAGCAAGGGCTTTCGCCGGCTCCTCCAGACTGGCCCTGGGGCTGTGCACCATCGGCCCGAAATTGGAAGAGCGGGCTGCTGAACTGATGGGCACGGATATGGTTCGCGGGATCGCTCTTGACGGCGCCGGTACAGCCGCGGTGGGAAAGGTATCCCGTATGATCAGGGAAAAACTGATCTTTGATGCAGAAAAGGCCGGTTTGAAGGCCGGCATGAAAGCCAACCCCGGCCAGGAGGGCTGGTCCATCTGGCAGCAGCAGACCTTTTTCAGCCTTGTCCCCGCCGAGCAGATCGGGGTGGTCCTCAACAAGAGCTGTCTGATGATCCCCCGCAAATCGATCTCGTTCGTCATCGGCTGCGGTGACAGGCTGTGCTCGGAAAATGTCCCCTGCGACTTCTGTTCGAAACGCGAAGAATGCCAGTGGCGCCAGCGCCGGGATTGAGCCGGGAAAGGATCCCGTAACACCTCACCCTTTAAGGCCGTAGACCTGCCGCGGCGCCAGGCAAGGGGGAAAACGCTCCAGCAGCTTCAGACGCATACTGTAACAGAAATGGCAGGCATCGGCATAGCCGGAAGCACGGGCCAACCCGTAAGTATCGGCCAGCAGCAAAGGCCCGCCGCGGGACAGCGGGCCGCAGATGGGATGATCTGCCGCCCGGTAGCCGCTCAGGATTTTCGAAAGCGCAGTGGTCCACATATTCCCGATGATCACTCCCTGGCAGATATGAACATGACCGAATGCATCGAGGTGCACCCGGCCTGGATCGATCAGATCTTCATAGGGACACTCATCGAGCAGCTCAACCGGTACAGGGACCGCCTGGCCGGCCAGCAGCTCGGCAGCTTTCCCCCTGTACATCAGCGGAGCTTCCGACGCAATCTCAACCTCCGGGGAGGAGGCGGTGCGGAGAACGGATCGGGTCAGTGACAGCTTTTCAGCCGCCCTGATCGCAAGGGCGGCCCGCGAGGGGGTCACCCCATCGGGGTTGTGGAAACGATCCTCGCTGATGCTGATATCGGCTACCCCCGCTTCGGCAAGCGGTTTCAGCCAGAGCAGGGCATCGGCCTCGCTGACTGCGAAGTAACCATTTGTAACCAACCCAACCTGGAAACCGATCTCCCGGGCCTTTTTCACCCCCGCAAGCAGCAGTGGATAATAAAGAAAAGGTTCACCGCCTTCAAAGCAGATCTTCTCTATGCTGCCCATAGCAGCAGCCTCACTCAACGCCTTCTCGATCTGAACCAGGGTAAAGGTGCCTCCGGATCGGGGCCCGCTGTACAGAAAACAGTGATCGCATTCATAAGTGCATTCGTAGGTCAGCAGAAAATGAAGTCCCTTGATCATCGGTTCAGCCTCCCCTTCCGGATTATTTTTCAAATTATTGTTGCAGAAGCCGTTTCGGCCAATTGACCGACCAACAAAACCAATGTCTCCACGATGCGGCATTATTTCCCCATTCCCGAAAAGAGCTCTAGATATGGTTGATCCCCAGCCCCATCACCTCGTGCTCGTAGCCTTTGATCGGAGCACCGATAGTGCCATAAAGCGCAACAGCAAGCCATTCTCCATCGGAATAGTCCCCCCCCATCCGCGGCCCCCGAACAATAGCAAAGATCAATCCGGCGCTGCGCAGAATGCTTCCCAGAGCCACCTCCCCACGGCAAACCCCGTGAAAGGCATCAAGAATGGAATGGTAGAGGGCATGTTCCTCGCGGTACTGTTCCCCGATCAACCCCCTGCGCTTGGCTGCAGTCTCAACGGCGGCAAATATCTTCTGAGGATCCATCGAACCGGCCCGGCCCTGGTAGATCCTGTAGCCGGCCCGCCCGGCAACCTGCAGCAGCTGCTGCTCTTCCTCCGGGGTGCTTACCACCAGCAGTACAGCCAACTTGCCGATGGTCAGATCTGTTCCCATCATTTCACCCCCATTCACGGCTGCCCGGACAAAGCCCGGGCCTGCCGTTACGATTGAGTTCTTGAAAACAGTTCGGCGGCCTTTTGGCTCCCTTCTGCAACAGGGTGAACACCCCCGCTCGAACCTCCCCTTTCCCCGTGCCGGGCCCGGACAAAGTTACAGAAAAACGCTGCAGCAGAACGCCCGGCAACAGGCCAAGCAGGATTGCAGCCAGCCCGATCAGGAAAGCGCTATCGTAATAACCGCCGCGATCGGCCCGGGCGGCAGCCGCCAGGGAACCGGCAAAACCGGCCGCGCCCATGGCAGTGACAAGGATCCCGAAGATCAGGCCGAAATCATCAGTCCGGAAAGTGCTCCGGTGGCGTTTGGAAAAGAAGTGGTGAGGCTGCCGAAACTGGCCCCGAAAAAGGGGAACGCCCTCGGCAAGGGCCACCTTCGTTCCCCGGTAGAGCAAATATTTACCCCCCCAGAAAAGTGGATCGTTTTCAACATTCGGAAGAACCGGCAGCCACGCTTCCCGCGGAGTGCTACCATCCGGGGCAGTTACCCCCGGACGCCGTTTTCCATCGATCGCAGCAGCGCTCTGATCCTGAGAATCAGGTAAAGCGCCGCCGCTGCAGCGGCGGCGATAAAAAGTTCGATGACCCAGAGGGAAAAACCCCCGACTTGCAGATAGACCGCTCCGGCATTGAGTCCGCTGTGCAGCAAAATGGCGCTGAGCAAATAAAAGGGCCGTCTCCTTCGTACCGCCAGAAGAACGATCAGGGAGAGCGCAATCTGAATGATCAGGGTGAGCACCCGCTCGATCCCGGCGGCAAGGAATAAAGACGGCGGCAGACCGACCAGCTGCGCCTTGACCAGGGCGGCTCCCGGACCGAGGCGGGGAGCGATCAGCTGCTCAAATGTGCCCCGGTTGATCATCAAACTGATCACGATATTGTTGATATAGGTAAATCCGACCAGGATGATCGCTTCGGCGCCGCCGTGGCCCAGGCCGTAGGCCAGCCCATTATCCCAGGAAAGTTTACCTTTCAGGACCGTCCGGAAGCCGAGGTAACGGCCGCATTCTTCAACAAGAGCGGCGGTAAAACCGCCGACAACAACAGCACTGAAAAAGATGTTGGAGGAAAGTTGGTTGAACCAGGGCTGTGCCGCCAGGTAATTCAACAGCGGCAGACGCAACAGCAGCTGGAAAAGGATAAAGACCCCCGCCCCCACAAAAAAGGCTTTCAGCGAGAAACGGTACCGCCGGTAAAAATAGATCACCAGGGCGACAGGCAAGAATAGAGAAGCACACAGGCTGAAAAACATTGCCGCCAGTGAAGCAGTGGAGACCATCGCGCTGCACCCCTTTCGACACTACTGGTAAAATGTCATTGATCCGGCCGCTTTTCCGCCGGATCGATGGCCGCAGGAGCCCCTTTAGCGCTCAAATGAAAACCGGTGGCCGTCCAGCTCCAGTTCATCCCGCATCTTGATCATCTCTTCCTGCAATTTTTTGCCCACGGGGATCCCTTTATCTTTTCTCTCCAGCCAGGCGAGGTGCTCCTTCTCTCCGGCAGTGTAGATTCTGTCCTGCCCCGGTGCTTTTTTTGAAGCGCGCAGCCGGCGCAGGATCTCGCCGGTTCTTTTTTTAAAAGCTTCCAACCCGATAAAAGCATCCAGATCAACGGCCAGGAAAAAGTGACCGAGCCGGTAAGGCCCCTTTTGCCCGGCCTCATCGAAGCCGGTCAGCCCTTTGAGAAAAGCGCCCCCCTGCAGGGCTGCCGAGAGGATCTCCACCACCGTGGCGTAGCCGTACCCCTTGTAACCGGCATTCTCTTCGCCGATCCCGCCAAGCGGAGTCAGCGCAGCCTTCCCTTCGACCAGATCGATCAGGATCTGCTCCGTATCGGTTCTGCTGTGACCACCGCTGTTGATCACCCAGCCCTGCGGGATCGCTTCACCGGCGCGGGCATGGACCTCGATCTTGCCGCGCTGGGTCACCGAGGTGGCGCAATCGAGGAGAAAGGGAAAGGCTTCGTCCGTTGGAAAACCGAAGGTCAGCGGATTTGTGCCCAGCATATTTTCCACCCCAAAGGTGGGCGCGATGGAGGGGCGGGCATTGCTGCCCACCATCCCCATCATCCCGGCATCAGCGGCCATCTTCAGATAGTAGCCGCAGATACCAAAATGAGTTGAATTGCGCACCGCCACCATCCCCATACCGTAATGGCGGGCCTTGTCGATGGCCAGGCCCATCGCCTTTTTGGCGATAACCTGCCCCATTCCATGATGGCCGTCGACCACTGCTGTGGTCGGGCCCTCCCGGACCACCTCGAAATTGGTTACCGGAAACTGGATCCCTTCCTTGATCCGATCGTAGTATATTGTCTTCAACCGGCCGATCCCATGGGAGTCGATGCCCCATTTATCGGCTGTGATCAACACATCGGCGCAGATCCGGGCCTCCTCTTCCGAAAGGCCGACCCCTTCGAAGACATCAACCATGAATTTTGTCATCGTTTCAAAATCTACCCAGACGATCTCCGCACCCACAGGAACCCCTTCTTTCAATTGTTTCATGAGATAGATTAACCTGGACCACTACTCTTTTCTTCATTGCCAGGGGAAAACCTTTTCCCGAAGAGGCTGCCGGGGCTGAATAAATTTTCAAGATCAATCTGGCGGCCGGAAGCTTTTCACTCCCGGCCGCCAGGGACAAAAGATGGAGCGGGTGATGGGAATCGAACCCACGTAGCTGGCTTGGAAGGCCAGTGCTCTACCATTGAGCTACACCCGCACGCACTACAAGCTGTCCCGCGCACTTCGCTGTTAAATTGTTTAACCCCAGATTCTCAATCGATCAAAATCGGCCGGGGTTTTGTTCAAATGTCGGCACCTGGTAGGATCCCCTGTCGGAAATCGGGACGATCCCGTATACGCTGGTCGGGGCGGCCGGATTCGAACCGGCGACCCCTTGGTCCCAAACCAAGTGCGCTGCCAAACTGCGCCACGCCCCGACGGTTTCAGGAAGCAAGCTGGAACCGATCCAGCCCCTGCTGTATTATATATCATCGGGGAGGATCTTTAAAGCCCCCGCCCCTTCGCCCCTGGACAACGGAGGAACAAGATCCCCTGCCGAATATGAAAAGTTGACCGCCCGGGTGTACCCCGGTCAGCTCATTAGATCCAATCCGGGCCAAGGGTAACGCTGACGGCGGAAAAAGAGACTGTCCAGATACCCGGGATCTTTCAACAGCGGCCCAGCCACCGTTCGATCAGGGAACGGACCCGGCGAAGGGCTTTTCCCCGGTGGCTGACCCTGTTTTTTTCCTTTGCACCCATCTCGGCAAA
>JAAZPS010000035.1 GCA_012797095.1 Bacillota bacterium
AAACGGTTCCAAATTCAGGGTCAGGCAGGAATGGGGTGCCCCGAAGGAGAATACTTTCTAGGTATAGTTTTATATTGTCTTTACAGGATTAACTTTACAAAGGAGGGTTGCTGATTGAAAGATGAAATTACCAGGACTGTATTCCGGTATGTCTTGCTGCTGGTGTTGATGTACGGTTTCTATGTGGTGGCGCACGGCCATCTTTCCCCAGGAGGCGGTTTTGCCGGTGGAGTAGTGCTCGGTCTTGGAGCGCTGCTTTATCTTTTAATTTTCGATCTAGGGTGGAGAGAGCGCTTTCGCTATCTGCCGCTGGATATAGCCGTAGTCCTGATCGGTCTCGGCAGCCTCATGGAGGCGATCAAGTACCTGTTGCCCACCAGCCACGGACCTACCGGGCTGCCGGGGGAGCTTTTCAGCGTGGGGATCATCTCGGTGGTCAATCTGGGGATCGGCCTGCTTGTGGCCAGCACCATCCTGAGTGTCTTTTACTTGATGGCGGAGGAGCAGAAAGAATGAACTGGGAAGCCGTTATTGCCAATTATCCGTACCTGCTTTCAGTGATCATCTTCGGTATTGGTATCGTTATCGTTCTGACCCAATCCAACCTGCTGAAAAAAGTGATCGGATTGAATATCATGACCAGCGCCGTCTTTTTGTTTTATATTGCTTTCGGCAATATTGAGGGGGGGGTTGCTCCGATCCTCGATCCGGCGGCGCCGGCGGAGCTCTACATCAATCCTCTCCCATCGGGTCTGATCCTGACCGGTATTGTCGTCGGTTTTTCCACGTCAGCATTTGCCCTGGCGTTGATTGTCAAGATGTTTTCGCACTATGGAACGATCAACGCACCTGATTTTATGAAGATGAGGTAGGTGCATACACTTGTCCAAGGTACCGCTTTATTTGATCCTGGGAGGGTTGATCCCCTCTTTTGCCATGCCGGTGCTGGCTCGCTGGAGAAGAAAAACCTGCGCCCCGCTGGCTGTGCTGACCTGCGGTGGGCTGTTTGTGCTGGCGCTCACCTATGGCCGGGAGATGCTCACCAGCGGTCCGATCTATCAGGCGGTGGCCGATTGGCCGCCTCCCTGGGGTATCGAGATAGCGATCGAACCGGTATCGGCGTTGATGGCTGTCCTGATCACCGGCCTTTACCTGCTCATCGCTCTGTTCAGCTGCCGCGCCCTCTCCAAAGAGATCAACCCTGATTCCATCGGGTGGTACTATGTAGAATTTTTGCTCTGTCTTACCTCGATGCTGGGTCTGGTGATCACGCACGATATCTTCAATATGTACGTCTTTATCGAGGTTGTCGGGATCAGCGCCTGCGCTCTGGTGGTGAGCAAGGGAGATCGCACCTCCACGGAGGCCAGTCTGAAGTACCTTATTCTGGCCACCATCGGCTCCGGATTTATCCTTCTCGCTATCGGGATGCTCTATATGATTACGGGGCATCTGAATATGCGTTTTGCCGGGGCGGTTCTGGCAGAAAGCGCCGGGCAGTATCCCTACATGATCTGGATCATGTTGACGCTTTTTGTCGTCGGTTTCGGCATCAAATCAGCGCTGTTTCCACTCCATCTATGGCTGCCCGATGCTCATGCGTCGGCCCCTTCCCCATCGAGCGCCATTCTCTCCAGTCTGGTGGTGAAGGTTTATATCATCGCCCTGTTCAAGCTATTTTTCATCGTTTTCGGCAATGAGTATTACCAGCTGAGCAATGTCCGCTACCTGCTGATGATTCTAGGCGCCGCCGCCATGCTCTTCGGCTCATTCTTCGCTTTTGTGCAGCTGGATCTGAAGAGGCGGCTGGCTTATTCCACCGTGGCCCAGTTGGGCTATATCTATCTGGGACTCGGCCTGGCTACGCCCTGGGCGATCGTGGCCGCCTTCTATCATCTGGTGGTCCACGCGCTGATGAAGACCTGCCTCTTCCTCTGTGCCGGGGCGATCTACTACCAGACCGGAGAGAAAAAGGTGAACCGGCTGCAAAATATCGGTTTCACGATGCCGCTGACAGCTGGATGCTTTACCGTAGCTGCATTTTCCATGGTCGGGCTGCCGCTGACGGGAGGGTTCATCTCCAAGTATCTGCTGGCGGTTGAAAGCATGGGCGCCTCCTATCCCTATTTCATCGCCCTGATCGTGCTCAGCGGACTGCTCAATGCGGCGTACTATTTCCCTATCATCTGGCAGTTCTACTTTGTCAATGTGGAGCAGCCCTCCGAAAAAAGAATTTTTCAAAGAGACAGGATTCCTTTCACCATGCAGCTGCCAATTATCGCTGCTGCCGCCGGAATCATTGTTTTGGGGACTGCGGGAGTGATGGCCTACGATTATCTGCAGCAGATCGTGCTGCATTTTCTGAGTTAGCGAGGGAGGTGTTTTGTTGGCCCATCGGCAAAGAGATATCATCGGAGGAATTCTAATATTCCTGCTGCTGGCCGGTTTCTGGTTGCTGCTGTCGGCGACGCTGCACTGGCAGCACCTTCTGGTGGGGACCGTTCTGGCTCTCCTGTTAACCGCGGCCTGGTCGAAGATCCAGATCGGTGGGGGCCGCCGGACGGCGTTTACCTTCAAGCAGCTCGGTTTCATCATCTTTTACCTGTTATGCCTGATCTGGGAAATATTGAAGGCAAATATCATGGTTGCGCTGATCGTGCTTGATCCCAGGCTGCCGATCTCCCCGGGCATCGTGATCACGCGCCATGAGTTGAAACACGATCTGATGCGCGCACTCTACGCCAACTCGATCACCCTCACTCCGGGGACGATCACGGTTGATCTGGAGGGTGACCGCCTCGTGGTGCATGCGATCACCGCCGAGTCGGGGCGCGGCGTGCTCGACTGGTATCTTTACAACCAGGCCAA
>JAAZPS010000306.1 GCA_012797095.1 Bacillota bacterium
ATCTCGAAGAGCAGGCCGAAATCATCAAATTCGAAAAGTGCTCCGGTGGCGTTTGGAAAAGAAGGGGGAGAAGCTGCCGAAACCGGTCCCCAAAAAAGGGAAACGCCCCGGCAAGGGCCACCTTCGTTCCCCGGTAGAGCAAATATTTACCCCCCCAGAAAAGTGGATCGCTTTCAACATTCGCAAGTACCGGCAGCCGCGCCTCCCGCGGATTGCTACCATCCGGGGCCGTTACCCCCGGACGCCGTTTTCCAGCGCAGCCCTGATCCTGAGAATCAGGTAAAGCGCCGCCGCTGCAGCGGCGGCGATAAAAAGTTCGATGACCCAGAGGGAAAAGCCCCCGGCTTGCAGATAGACCACCCCAGCATTGAGCCCGCTGTGCAGCAAAATGGCCCAAAGCAAATAAAAGGGCCGCTTCCTTCGCACTGCCAGAAGAACGATCAGGGAGAGCGCAATCTGAATGATCAGGGTGAACACCCGCTCGATCCCGGAGGCAAGGAACAAGGATGGCGGCAGACCGACCAGCTGCGCCTTGACCAGAGCAGCCCCTGTACCGAGGCGGGGAGCGATCAGCTGCTCAAATGTGCCCCGGTTGATCATCAAGCTGATCACGATATTGTTGATATAGGTAAACCCGACCAGGATGATCGCCTCGGCACCGCCGTGGCCCAGGCCATAGGCCAACCCATTATCCCAGGAAAGTTTACCCTTCAGGACTGTCCGGAAGCCGAGGTACCGGCCGCATTCTTCAACAAGAGCGGCGGAAAAACCGCCGACAAGAAGAGCGCTGAAGAGGATACTGGTCGAAAGCCGGCTGAACCAGGGCTGAGCTGACAGGTAATTTAGCAGCGGCAGCCGCAACAACAGCTGGAAAAGGATAAAGACCCCCGCCCCCACAAAAAAGGCTTTCAGCGAGAAACGGTACCGCCGGTAAAAATAGATCAGCAGGCCGACAGGCAAAAATAGGGAAGCACACAGGCTGAAGAACATTGCCACCAATGAAGCAGTGGAGACCAAACGCGCTGCACCCCTTTCGGCACTACCGGTAAAATATCATTGATCCGGCCGCCCTTCCACCGGATCGATGGCCGCAGGGGCCCCTTTAGCGCTCAAATGAAAACCGGTAGCCGCGCAGCTCCAGTTCATCGCGCATCTTGATCATCTCTTCCTGCAATTTTTTGCCTACGGGGATCCCTTTATCTTTTCGCTCCAGCCAGGCGAGGTGCTCCTTCTCTCCTGCGGTGTAGATTCTATCCTTCCCCGGCGCTTTTTTTGAAGCACGCAGCTGGCGTAAGATCTCACCGGTCCTTTTCTTGAAGGCCTCCAGCCCGATAAAAGCTTCCAGATCAACAGCCAGGAAAAAGTGACCGAGCCGGTAAGGCCCCTTTTGCCCGGCCTCATCGAAGCCGGTCAGCCCTTTCAGAAAAGCGCCTCCCTGCAGGGCTGCCGAGAGGATCTCCACCACCGTGGCGTAGCCGTACCCCTTGTAACCGGCATTCTCTTCGCCGATCCCGCCAAGCGGGGTCAGCGCAGCCTTCCCTTCGACCAGATCGATCAGGATCTGCTCCGTATCGGTTCTGCTGTGACCGCC
>JAAZPS010000036.1 GCA_012797095.1 Bacillota bacterium
CACCCCGGCCCTCCCCCCTCAAGGGGGAGGGAGTTTTGGGACAGGAGGGACGTACCTTCTTGTCCCACAGCTCTGTCGTCGCGACTGCTAATCTCTCTATCCCCGCGTCTGGCACTATCATCTCCAGGAAAAGCCTCCCCGTCATCTGAGGGCTTTAGCCTCCCCGTCATCCTGAGGGCTTTAGCCCGAAGGATCTCCGCTGTCAAACCAGGGTAACTTCAGACCGACACCGGGGTGTTCACCCCCACCCTAGCCCTCCCCCCTTGGGAGAGAGAATTTTGTTGCCCGGCAGCCGATCCCTTCGCCTCCACGGCTGATAGGTCTCCGGCTGATAGGTCTCCCGTGCAAAGCTCTTGCCGGTTGACGCCCAAAGTCTCTTTTGCTATAGTTTAGCCAATCTTGAAAAGCTTTTGGGCGAAGGGGGAACCGGTAATGGCAGATCATCTGACCGCAAAAATATTGAAAGAACATCTTCTCTCCGGCCGTCTGGAACCGGGCGAGGAGATCGCCATAAGGATCGATCAGACCTTGACCCAGGATGCCACCGGCACCATGGCGTACCTGCAATTTGAAGGGATGGGGGTGCCCCGGATCCGCACCGAGCTCTCGGTCAGCTATATCGATCACAATACGCTGCAGGCGGGCTTTGAAAACGCCGATGATCACCGCTACCTGCAGACGGCGGCAGCCCGTTTCGGAGCCTATTTTTCCCGCCCCGGCAACGGTATCTGCCACCAGGTCCATCTGGAGCGCTTCGGCGTTCCGGGAAAAACCCTCCTCGGCTCCGACAGCCACACCCCCACCGGGGGCGGCCTCGGCATGCTTGCCATCGGCGCCGGGGGGCTGGATGTTGCCGTGGCCATGGCCGGCGGGCCCTTCCATCTGAATGTTCCGAAGGTGCTCCGGGTGGAGTTGACCGGAACGCTGCCGCCCTGGGTCGGAGCGAAGGATATCATTCTGGAGCTGCTGCGGCGCCTTACGGTCAGGGGTGGGGTGGGAAGGATCATCGAGTACGGCGGCCCCGGGACAGCGCAGCTGACTGTTCCCCAGCGAGCAACAATTGCCAATATGGGCGCGGAGCTGGGCGCGACCGGCTCCCTTTTCCCGAGCGATGGGGAGACCCGCCGTTTTCTGGCCTCCCAGGGGCGGGAGCAATCCTTCAGGGAGCTTCTCCCCGATCCCGACGCCTCCTACGATGATAAGATCATCCTGGATCTGGGGCGGCTGGAGCCGCTGGCAGCCTGCCCGCACAGCCCCGACGCGGTGAAGACAATCCGGGAGATCGGCCCCCTGCAGGTGGATCAGATCGCCATCGGCAGCTGCACCAATTCGTCATTTCAGGATCTGCTGTTGACCGCCAGAATACTGGAAGGGCGCCTTGTCCATCCCCGCGTCAGCCTGGTGATCGCTCCGGGTTCACGCCAGGTTCTGCTGATGCTGGCACAATGCGGCGCCCTGGGGAAACTGATCGCCGCGGGAGCGAGGATTCTCGAACCGGCCTGCGGCCCCTGTATCGGGATGGGCCAGGCTCCTCCCTCGGGTGCAATCTCTCTGCGCACCTTCAACCGGAATTTCCAGGGGCGATGCGGCACCACCGATGCCTCGGTCTATCTGACCGGTCCGGCGGCAGCTGCGGTGAGCGCCCTGCGCGGCCGGCTGACCGATCCCCGGGAGGAGGGGGCATTCCCGACGCTGCCCCCGGCTGCGGTGATCATCGATGACGGTATGATCATCCCTCCGCCCGCGGAGGGCGGCGGGATCGAGATCATCCGTGGCCCCAATATCCGGCCGCTGCCCCTGAACGATTCCCTACCGGAGCAGCTCTCGCTGAAGGTGCTGCTCAAGGCAGGGGATCATATCACTACCGATCAGATCATGCCCGCAGGTGCAAAAATATTGCCTCTGCGCTCCAACATTCCCGCAATCAGCGAATATGTATTTGCCCCTCTGGACAGGAGTTTTGCCCGGCGGGCCCGCGAAGCCGGCACCGGTCTGGTCGTCGGGGGGATCAATTACGGTCAGGGATCGAGCCGGGAGCACGCCGCCCTTGCACCGATGTACCTCGGGATCAAGGCGGTTCTGGCAAAATCGTTTGCCCGAATTCATCATACCAATCTGGTTAATTTCGGGATCATCCCGCTGCTCTTTGAATCTCCGGCGGACTACGAAAGGTTGCAGCGGGACGATATCCTGCTCCTCGAGAAGGTGCCGGAGCAGCTGGAGCAGGGCCGGGTCAACCTGACCAACCGGACCCGTGGATACCGCTTCGCCGCCGTCCACCGGCTCTCGCAGCGCCAGCTCCGGATTATCAGGGCGGGCGGCCTGCTGAACCTGATGCGGGCTGAAAAAGGGCAGTAAAAGGAAGAAGTGGAATGGCGGCCAGGCCCGGCAAGGTTCTCTATCTTTCCGGGCTTCTTTCATGACAAGCCACGGCCACGGCCCCGGCGAAGGGCGATTCGTGGGTCAGTGAAAGGAGCACCCTGCCGATTCCCCTGGCTGCAGCCAGGCGGGCGGCGTTCCCCGATAACCGCACCTGGGGCTGCCTTCCCTTGACCGCGATGATCTCGACTTCGCGCCAGGAAACCGGGCCCACCCCGCAACCGAGCGCCTTCAAGACCGCCTCCTTGGCGGCAAAGCGGGCGGCCATCGCCGAAAAAAGGGGCCGCCGCGGCAGCAGCAGGGCGATCTCGGCAGGGCTGAAAATCCGCTCGATAAAACGCTGCGGACGCCGGCGGTAGGCCCGCTCGATCCGCCCGATTGAAACCAGATCCACCCCGACGCCGACAACCATACCCCCGCCCCCTTTCCGTTTTCCAAAGGTGATCGCTGCTTGATCAAATATACCCCAATTCGGGGGGACCGTCCACCAGGAGGGGTTCAGGCAGCTGGCGTTGCCCCCACAAACTGGATTTTCCCCCCTATTGCAAATTTTCTTCCATTCTTGCATTTGTCATCGTTATATGTTAATCTCAAAACGAAATTCACCTGCCTCGGGGCAGGCATTTAGGAGGTTGCTGACTTAATGCAAGGTCGGGTTAAATGGTTTAACCCCCAAAAGGGGTACGGGTTTATCGAAGTTGAAGAAGGCAAGGATGTTTTTGTGCATTACTCCGAGATCAAGGAGGAAGGTTTCAAAACCCTGGAAGAAGGCCAGGAAGTCGAATTCGAGATTGTCGAAGGAAACCGCGGTCCCCAGGCGGCAAACGTGGTTAAGTTGGACACGGGGATCTTTTCAGAATACCCCGAATCGTAAACTGATAACGTTTGAAATTAAAAGCCGGTTGCAAACCGGCTTTTTTTAATGCCCATTTAAAGAACCGGCGGTAACACCGCCCCACAAAAAAGCAGCGGCGGCGCTATTCCGGCAGCAGCTGTAGAAAACGCAGGCCCCAAAGGAGCGGCGCTATCCGGATCTCCTCTCCGGCGAGAGCCCTGCGGAAAAATCCCATGGCAATTGCAGTACGCGCCTGGAGCATCGCCTCACCGGCCTCGGCCCCGGCGAGAGTCGGCGCGCCCATGTACGACTTCATCCGGGGATCCCCCACCCAGGAAAGGGTATAGGCCAGATGTTCCAGATCTTTGCCCAGGGTGCGGGAAAATATGGAGAGAACACGCCCTAGAAAAAGGACCGCTTTTTGCGGCGCCGGCGGCAGTGAAGGAGGTACTGTCCGCCAGTTTTCCCTGACCTGATCCGGATCCGCCTGCAGCATCAGCGAGGTCTCGTTGGTTCCGGCATGGGCATCGGCATCATCGCCGCATCTGCCCGGCCCCAGGCCGCTCTTTTTCAGGAATTCCGGATCATGCTGAACCATGAGCCGGAATTCGTGATTGAACGGATTGACCAGATGGAAGCGGTACCTGCGCCAGGCCAGCCGCGAGGCCGATTCGAGCCCCAGCTGATGGCGGGGTCCACCGTGGTTGTCGGCAAGAAAAAGATAGCGGAAACCCTGCGCCGCCAGCCCTTTCACATAGCTGAGCAGCACTTTTTTCACCAGCGGTGCCGGTACCGACAAAGATCCCTTTACCGGCAGGGCATCAGCACCCAGATAGAGCGGGGGCAGCTCGATCAGGTTATAGTCGGGATATTCCTCCTGCAGGGCGGCGCTGTAGCGCCGCAGCAGCTCCTCGGAGACAAAGATATCGGTGCCCAGGGGCAGATGGGGTCCGTGAACCTCGATGGGGCTTACCGCCATCAAAAAAATAGTCCTCTCCCTGTCCAGGGCCTCGATCTCGGGAAGGGTCAGCCGCACATACGAGAGCAGCTGTGCCATTGCGAGCACCTCCATATTCAGTGATCTCAATCAGGCTCTACCATCAGGTAGTTCTTCACAGGCCCGGGCCCTCCCTGCCTGCCCGGCCAGAATGCCCGGGCAGCGTTGGCGATGGCCAGCAGGGCCACCCCGACATCAGCGAAGAGCGCCGCCCATACCGGAACCGCCCCCAGGGCTCCTGCCACCAGAAAAAGTCCCTTGACCCCCAGGGCCAGAATGATATTCTGCCACACAATCCGGTGGGTGAAGCGACCGATCCGCACCGCCGCGGCAACCCGGAGCAGCTGATCGTCCATGATCACCACATCGGCTGCCTCGATGGCCGCATCCGCGCCGGCGCCGCCCATGGCGATGCCGAGATGGGCCCTCGAGAGCGCGGGGGCATCGTTGATCCCGTCACCCACATAGGCCAGCTTCCCCCCGAGCGCCCCGGCCTCGGAAAGAAGCGTCTCCAGATGAGCCACCTTTTCCTCCGGCAGCAGGGAGCTATGGGCCAGATCCACCCCGGCCTTCCGGGCCACCTTCCCCGCAGCAGCAGCCCCGTCGCCGCTCAGGATAACCGTTCGCCGCACTCCCAATTTTTTCAGCTCCCGCACTGCCGCTGCGGCCTCCGGCCGAAGCCGCTCACCCATCATCAGTGCGCCAGCATAGCGGCCCTCCAGGGCCAGATAGACCGACCCACCAGGAGGCGCTGCGGATAGCCCGACGGTTCCCTCCCGCTGCAGCAGGCGCAGACTGCCGGCCAGCACTTCCCTGCCGCGTACCGCTGCCCTGATGCCCAAACCTTCCAGGGACTCGCATGAACCGATCTCGCCGGACAGGATCGCTCCGGGGTAGGCCTCCCGGATCGAGCGAGCCAGGGGGTGGCTCGAATGGGCCTCGGCATGGGCGGCCCAGTAGAGCAGCTCCGATCGGCTCAGCCCCGGGGCCGGGATAACCCGCTCTACCTGGAAAAGACCCTCGGTGAGCGTCCCCGTTTTATCGAAAACGACCACCTTCAGCCGGCGCAGCGCCTCCAGATAATTTGCCCCCTTGATCAGGATCCCCTGCTTCGAGGCGCTGCCGATTCCACCAAGGTAGCCCAGGGGGATGGAGATCACCAGGGCGCAGGGACAGGAGATCACCAGAAATACCAGGGCGCGGTAGAGCCAGACGCGAAAAGCGGCACCGGGAATAACCAGGGGCGGGATGAATGCCAGAAGCAGCGCCCCGGCGACCACCGCCGGCGTATAGTAGCGAGCAAAGGTGGTCATGAAGCGCTCTGTCGGGGCTTTCTGCGCCGCTGACTGCTCCACCAGGCGGTAGATCCGGGCCAGGGACGATTCCCCGAAGGGCCGGCTGACCCTGAGCCGCAGCAGTCCCGCGCCGTTGATCGCACCGGCCAGAACCGGATCGCCAACCAACACCGGCTGCGGAACCGCTTCTCCGGTCAACGCGGCATTGTTCACCGATGAGCTGCCAAAGATAACTTCACCGTCAAGGGCCACCTTTTCGCCGGGCCGGACGATCACCTCTTCACCCGGCCGTACCGTTTCCGGAGCGACCTGTTCAACGTTCCCACCGGCCATCACCAGATTGGCCAGATCCGGTTTTGTCTCCATCAGAGCAGCGATGGAGCGACGGGCGCGGCTCACCGAACGGCTTTCCAGCAATTCGCCCAGGTTGAAAAGGATCATGATCGCCGCCGCCTCCGGCAGCTCGCCGATAGCCAGTGCCCCCAGGCTGGCCAGAGACATCAGAAAATTTTCGTTGAAGAGCCGGCCCTGCCCCAGTGTACGCAGAGCCTGAAGGATCGTCCCGGCCCCGGGCAGAAGAAAGGCTACAATGAAGAGTATCTCATCGGCGCAGTAAAGCACCGCTCCCGGCAAGGAGCGGAGCAGAAAGGCGAGGCCGAAAAGAACGGCTGCCGCTATCAGCGGCAGGGCCGGATTTCTTGCCGCTGCCCCGGCCAGAGTAAGACCGGTGCTTTCACACCCCGGGCACCCGCAGGTTTTCATCACTGCTCCCTCCCCCCTTCAATTCATCCACGGTATGGGCAACATGCGCCAATCCCTGTTCAAAAAGGATGAGCACGTGGTGATCGTCGAGTGAATAGTAGGCCCTCTTCCCCTCCCGACGAAATTTCACCAGTCTGGCGTCCCGCAGCACTCTAAGCTGATGGGAGACGGCGGAGCTGCTCATCTCCAGCAGTGCGGCAAGGTCGCACACACAGAGCTCCTCCCTAGACAGTGCATCCAGGATCCTGATCCTGGTTTGGTCCCCAAGAGCTTTAAAGGTACCACTCAGCCGCTGGACAAAAGCCCGCGGCAGCAGTTTACCCTTGACCCGTTCCACCGCCGCTGGATCAATCCAAAGCGGGTCACCGTTTTTTGGCCGTGCCTCAGTCACCTGTTTTCACCACTCACCTGAACGTTTGTTCAATTATTCATCTGTATTATACAAAATAAGCCTCACCAAGGCAAGCCCTTTTTCACCAGAAAGAGGCGCTCACCTGTTCTTCGTGAGCGCCGCACCGATAAGGATCCTGCCTGCTATAATTCTGAGCTAAAGGGTATATGACTCTCCCGGTTGAAGGATGATACAATCGGCCTCGGTCTGCTGCTCAACCTTCTCTTTAAAAAGCAGCGGGTCCACCTCGATGAGCGGCCAGGTGTTGTAATGATAGGGGATCACCTGGCGGGCCTTCAAGAAGCGGGTGGCAACAACAGCGTCGTCCGGACCCATGGTGTAATTGTCACCAATGGGAAGAAGGGCCAGATCAGGGCGGTGCAGCTCCCCGATCAGCCTCATATCCCCAAAAAGACCGGTATCGCCGGCAAAATAGACCGTCTTGCCGTCGCACCCGACCAGAAATCCACAGGCATGCCCTCCGGGGATACCGGAACCATGCAGCGCCAGGGTCAATTTGACCGTACCGAAGGGAAAGCGGTGGCTTCCGCCGATATGCAGGCCGTGGGCATCGGCTCCCCGTTCCTGCGCCGCTACGGCAATCTCGGAGCTGGAGATGATCACGGCATCGTTCCTCGCGGCGATATCGTAAGCATCGCCGAGGTGATCCATATGGGCATGAGAGATCAGAATATAATTGGCGCTGAGCTCCTCGGCGCTTACCGACGCCTGGGGATTGCCGGTGATGAAAGGATCGAAAAGGAGCGTTTCCCCCCCTTCTGTTTCCATCGAGAAACAGGCATGTCCCAGGAAGGTAAATTTAAGCATTGGCAACCTCCTACAGCGATTATTCCTCTCTATCTTATCCCGGCCGGGCTTTTTTGTAAAACCCTGCAAAAAGGACGGTGGGCTTTTTTCAGCAGCATGGCTGTTCGAAAACCTCGGCAACCATCCCCAGAAGATCATCAACATCAAAAGGTTTCTCCAGGATGCCAAGGACATTATCATCATCCCTGGACCATTCCTCGTCAGCTATCGCTTCACTGTAACCGGTGACAAACAAGATCTTGGTATCGATATTGTTTTGACGGATCCGGCGGGCTACCTCGAAACCGTTCATTGCCCCCAACTTGATATCAACAATAACCAGGCGGGGCCGGTAGCGGATCACATTTTCGATCCCCTGCACTCCATCGCTTACCGAGAGGCAATCGAGGTTGCGCAGGGCCAGCGCTTGCCGTAATATCCAGCAGATTCCCTCGTTATCATCGATCGCCACTACATCGATCTGTCTCACCCTTTCACCTCTTTCGGCATACTCCGGGTCAGTCGACGAAAACCGGCAGGATCAGATCCACGGTCGTCCCCTTGCCCGGGCTGCTCTCGATCTTCAGCTCTCCCCCCATTGCTTCCAGAATAGCTGCAGAGATGGCCAGACCCAACCCGGTGCCGCCCGGTTTTGTCGTAAAAAAGGGCCTGGTTAAAACCTCAAGATTCTCTGCGGAAATACCCTGTCCGGTATCCTCAAACCTGAGGCACACCCGATCCTCCCCCTGAAGCAGCAAGGAGATTGTCAGGCGGCCCCCGCCACTCATCGCCTCGATGGCATTGAGGGCGATATTCAGACAGACCTGCTTGATACTGTTCGACGAGCCCAGCACAGCAGGGACATTCTCCTCGGGAAGAACGGTAACCAGATCGATCTCATGAAGGAGCGCCTCGCCCTTGAGGAAGAACAGGAGCTCTTGCAGGGTTTCCCACAGACAGATCGGCTCTAGCCTCTCTTCCTGAATCGGTCTGGAGATATTTAAAAAATTGGTGAGGATATTGTTGGTCCGATCCAGCTCCCGATCGAGTTTTTCGAGCAGCTCCTCCCGCTTCAGCATGGTATCATCCATCCGGAGAAGGTGAATGGCTGCTTTCGCTGTTGCCAGCGGATTGCGCACCTCATGCGCCAGGCTGGCCGCAAGCTCCCCGGCGGTGGCGAGCCTTTCCCAGTTCCTGATCTCATCCTGCAGCAGCACCGTGGCGGTGATATCTTCAAAAACCAGCACCGCACCGCTGTTCTGGCCGTCACCCCGCAGGAGCGGCACCACATCCCAGCGCAGATGGCGGGGCGAAAGACCCTCATCGATCAGCGAACACTTTTGCTTGAAGCTACTGCCGTTTTCAGCGGCGCTGCTGAGCGCTTCCTCGATCTGCGTACCCAGCCGGCAGCCTTTCACCGGCCGACCCATCGCCGGAGCGATCCTTCTTTCCCGGCAAAGATCTTTGGCCGCCTTGTTCATGATCATGATAACACCCCTGTTGTCAACAACGATGATCCCCTGGCTGATCGAGTTGAAAACCATCTTCCAGCTCCCCTGAAACTCTGTCCAGATCGAGGCGATCCCCAATGCCGCCGCCGCCTTTCTCGCAAGAGCCTGGAGCGCTTCCTGAAGGTAAAATCCACCGGTCCCGATCAGCCCCAGATAGACGGAGATACCGTTATTCTGGTAGAGAACACCCTTGATCGTTGTTGTGGACTCATCTTTTGCCCTCTCGCTGATCAGAGCGGCAAAACGTTTCCCGGGATCCTGCTCCCGACCGAGCCTGTTCCACTCTTCGGAAAGTGCCTGCACCATTCCCGGGCGTTCACCGCAGCCCAGCGCCATCATCCGGCCGGGACATTCGTACGAAAAAGCAAAGGCGCTTCCGCCTCCGGCGACAAGCACCAGCGCGGCGGTGATCAGCTCAAGAAACGCTTTGGCATCAAGTTGGTTCGGATCGCAGGATGAAAAAAGCAGCTGCTCCAATTTCTCGAACACGGACAGCAGGGTCGGCAGATTGGGGCGGGCAAAATAGCGATAAAGTTTGTTGAACAACCAGGCGATATTGCCCAGGTTCTCTTTCATCTCCTCCGGTTCCAGCGCCGGCAGCCGGGGGTGGATATATTCCAGGTCACCTCCCTCCACAGCAAGAAGAGTGCCCGGACGAGGGGATCGCCCCGGCGGATCTTCACCGCTGGAGAGCCCCTTCATCAGCAGAAAGCAGCCGCCTTCGAGCCTGGTCAGGGCCAGCTGAAGTCCCAGAGGATCGGTGATCAGCTCAATTCCGGACAACCCGCAATGGATCCGGGGAATCCGGTAAAAAAAATCAAGATAGGATTCGGCCGATCCCGGCTGCTCCCGGGACCAGGGCTCCCTGCAGGTGGAATTTGGCCTGAAAATCACCTCTCCCCGGGGATCGATCAAAACAAGATCCATCTTTAAAGTAGAGGCAAGGGCCTTCTGAAAAACGGTCCAGCGGCGGGTGAGGCGCTCACTAGGGCAGCCTTCAGCATCATGGTCGGAAAAATGGTAAAGCGTAGAAACCGCCTCCTGTGCAGATCATTTTTAAAGCCTGTTGAAATCTGATTTAGCCGACTCCCCCCCCCAGGTAACTGTTTTTAATGACACTACACCGTTAACCCTCTTTTCGATTTTTCGATAAATTACCGGGGCCTATTATTGTCTGGATGCTGGTCTGTCGATCACTGCAGGTAGAAGTACGCTTCTGAGCAGGAATGCTGACGGGTTGTCCTGTTGCTGCACTTTGTCAATCACTTGATCAAATAATTTTACGAAGTTTAGTATAGCAGTAAAATAGAAAGTTTTCAAGTAATATTGCCCGTTTAATTTGGAAAACACTCATTTTGAAGCGGTTTGATTTTATTTAGCCATATCTCGACAAATAGCTCCAATTATCTTTGCATTGTCGGGTCATGGTGATTGCTGTAAGGATTGTCCCAGGGCAATCTGGAGCTGGGGTGAGTGGCCCACTTGCCTCACCGATTCTGCCTTCCCGCCGCCCGTACAGAAAGGGATCCGGTACGCCTTCGCGAATAACTAATTATGTGACAAGAACTATCCGGGTAGATCGATCTGAGAAAGGTTGGGAGTTTACCGATGGATTACTGCAGTACCCGTGGTAAAAAGAATGAAAAAAGGCTCTATTCTGCCGCCGAGGCGGTTCTGATGGGGCTGGCGCCGGATGGAGGGCTTTTTGTTCCCGCTGCTCCGTGGCCCCCGGTCTCCCTTGAGCAGCTGACCGCCCGGAGCTACCCCGGGCTGGCGGCGGCAATTATTCAGCCCTTTCTGGAGCAGTTCTCCGCCGGAGAGATCAACGTACTGCTACAGAAGGCTTACGGCGGCGGCGCCTTTGACCACCCCATGGTGGTTCCCCTGCACCGGCTCACGGACAATCTTTATTTCATGGAGCTGTGGCACGGCCCCACCTGCGCCTTCAAGGATCTGGCACTGCAGTTTCTGCCGCACCTGCTGCACGCTGCATCGGTGAAAGTCGGCGGCAACAGCACCACGGTGCTCCTGGTAGCCACCTCGGGAGATACCGGCAAGGCCGCTCTCGAGGGTTTCCGCGATCTGCCGGGGACAAAGGTGATCGTCTTCTACCCCCTCGAAGGAGTCAGCGAAGTACAGAAGCAGCAGATGATCACGCAGGAAGGTGCCAATCTTCATGTCGCCGCCGTGCGCGGCAATTTCGATCATGCCCAGGCAGGAGTCAAGGCGCTTCTCGGCGATCGTTTTATCGCTGACCGGATGGCCCGTCGGGGCTTGAGATTCTCTACAGCGAACTCGATCAACTGGGGCCGGCTGCTCCCCCAGATCGTCTACTATTTCTCGGCCTACCTGGAGCTGCGCCGCACCGGAGCAGCCGGGCCGGCCGAAAAGATCAATTTCGTCGTTCCTACCGGTAATTTCGGCAATATCCTGGCCGCTTTCTACGCTTTCCGGATGGGGCTGCCCGTTAATCGCCTAATCTGTGCAGCCAACCGGAACCGCGTCTTGACCGACTTCATCAGTGAAGGGCACTACAGCCGGAACCGCC
Source organism: Bacillota bacterium (assembly GCA_012797095.1). Classification (GTDB taxonomy): domain Bacteria; phylum Bacillota; class Dethiobacteria; order DTU022; family DTU022; genus JAAZPQ01. The sequence continues at coordinate 11,526 of JAAZPS010000036.1, forward strand.
CCTTTTACCGAACCATCTCCCCATCAATGGACATCCTGGCCTCGAGCAATCTGGAAAGGCTGCTCTATGAACTGACCGGCCGGGATGCCGCCCGGATCAGTGAATGGATGCGCCTCCTGAGGAAGGAGGGCGCTTTCCAGATAGGGCCGGAGCTGAAGAAAGCTGTCGGGGAGATCTTCTGGTCCCATTGTGCCGATGACGGGGAAACGCTGAACCTTATCCGCGAGACCTATCTACACCACCGCTACCTGCTCGATCCCCATACCGCCGTCGGGCTGGCAGTATACGAAAAGTACCGCTCCGCCACTGGCGATTCCTCCAAAACGATCATCGCTGCCACGGCCAGCCCTTTCAAATTTGCCGAAAGCGTTGTCGGCGCACTGCTGCCACCCGACCGGATCGCCGGGCAAAATGCCTTCCAGCTGCTGCCGCTCCTGGCTGAGGCAACGGGGCTGCAGATCCCCGCCCCGCTGCAGGATCTGGATCTTCTCCCCCCCCAGCACCGCACCATTATTGACAAAGACGGCATCCGCGGTGCCGTGTTGCGCTATCTGGATCTCGAAGAATAACCTCCCCGTTTATAACAGGCGGACCGCCTTCTACCGATAAACCCAAACCGGGCCTCCTCCAGTATGAGGAGGCAGGCCCGGCGGATCGAGCTTATGATCTCCATCTATCCGGCAAAGGGTCCCGGGCAGGGCACGCAGAGTACATCGCAGGGCATGAGCGATTTGGGATCGGCGATATGCGGATTGGCGGCGATTAGAGCGTCCAGGGAGACCCCGTAGCGTTGTGCAATCAGGAACATGGAATCACCGGGCTGCACGGTGTACTGCCCCTTGAATCCGGAAGGGCAGGACGACGGCACACGACCGGGTTTCCCGCAGGGCACGCAGAGCACATCACAGGGAAACAGGACATTGGGATCGGTTATATGTGGGTTTGCAGCGATGAGGGCATCACGGGAGACCCCGTAACGCTGCGCAATCCCGCTCATCGTATCACCGGAAACAACGGTGTAGCGGCCCTTGAATCCATGCGGGCAAGATGCCGGCACGCGGCCCGGCGGCGGAGGCGGCGGAACACCCGGAACGCAGAGCACGTCGCAAGGGTAGATCAGGTTCGGATCGCTGATCTGTGGATTGGCGGCGATCAGGGCATCAAGGGAGACCCCGTAACGCTGCGCAATCCCACTCATCGTATCTCCGGGAAGAACCGTGTAGCGATTCTCGAAACCATGTGGACAGTGGACCGGGCTGCGACATGGAGGCACCGCTCCGGGAACGCAGAGCACGTCGCCCGGGAAGAGCTGATTGGGATCGCTGATCTGCGGGTTCGCCGCAATCAAAGCATCAAGGGAGACCCCAAAACGTTGCGCAATAAAGTACATCGTATCGCCGGGAGCAACGGTGTACCGGGCCTGAAAACCGGGCGGACAGTACTTCGGCACGCGGCCCTCCTCCGAAGCACCTCCGGGAACGCAGAGCACATCGCCGGGAAAGATCAGGTTGGGATCGCCGATCTGCGGATTCGCCGCAATCAAAGCATCGAGAGAGACCCCGAAACGCTGCGCAATAAAGTACATCGTATCACCGGAAACAACGGTATAGCGGCCCCCGAAACCGGGCGGGCAGTGCTTCGGGACACGGCCGCCGTCCGGAGCGCCTCCGGGAACGCAGAGCACGTCGCCGGGAAAGATCTGGCTGGGATCGCCGATCTGCGGATTCGCCGCAATCAAAGCATCGAGAGAGACCCCGAAACGCTGCGCAATAAAGTACATCGTATCGCCGGAAACAACGGTATAGCGGCCCCCGAAACCGGGCGGGCAGTACTTCGGGACGCGGCCGCCCCCTTTCCCGGCCCCGTGAAAACTGGCCGAGCTGCTGTAATATCTGACCATGAAATGAACCCCCTTTCAATATTTAATTGAATGAGAGGGTAAACTGCAGCTTGTAGAGGTAACGGCAACCCCGCTCATCCGGTATATTATATGCCCGGCTGATCGATCGGTTAATGAATTCAGGTTACGGAATAGATTTCAGGGCGGCCCCGCTGGATCGCGCTGGACCGCCCCGCAGTCTGGATCCCGAAAGGGATTGCCCTCAACCAAGGTCGCGAGCTGCCTCCCGATCCAGCAGCACCGTTACCCGGGGATGGAGCTGCAACAGCGAGGCCGGCACCATGGTGGATAGCTCCCCCTTGACAGCCTCCTTGATCGCCGCGGCCTTGCTCGACCCCGACGCCAGCAGAAGAATCTCCCGGGCCTTCATGATCGTTCCCATGCCCATGGAGATGGCCATGCGGGGGACATCAGCAGCTGTTTCAAAGAACCTGCTGTTGGATTCGATTGTCTCCGGCGATAGAGCAGCCAGATGAGTTTTCCTGATCAGCTCATCGCCGGGTTCGTTAAAGCCGATATGACCGTTCACCCCGATCCCCAGGATCTGCAGATCGATCCCGCCAGCACGGCGAATCTGCCGCTCGTAATCAAGGCAGGAGGCGGCAATATCGTCCACTTTCCCAGCGGGGATATGCGCTCTTTCCGGGGGGATCCCCGCCGGTTCCCAGAAATTGTGCCGCATGAAATAGTGGTAACTTTGTGAACTTTCTCTATCTATGGGATAGTATTCGTCGAGATTGAAGGTGACCACCTGGCCAAGATCGATCCGCTTCTCCTTGACCATCCCGATCAGTTCACGGTAAAGGCCCAGCGGGGTCGAACCTGAAGCCAGCCCGAGCACCGCGGCAGGCTTTCTCATGATCCTTTGGCCGACCAGCCCGGCAGCATATTCACTCAAAGACCGGTAATCGCGCAGCACCACTACTCTGATCAAAACCACCTTCTCGCCTCTGGTAATATTAAGCAAACCATCGATCGGGCTGTCCCGCCAAACGCAGGCGTCCGGGACCGGAAGCTCGCGGATAAAATTGGAGCACAGGGGCAACCCCTTAAGCTGTATCTTAGCATTTTTGAATTTGCTTTAACAGTACTCTTTTGCAAGCCCCCTGCAGCGAGACCGCCCGGCACATGCTGCACTGCCGACCTACCCGGTAACCGGTCCCGATCTAACTTTTTTTACATATTATTTTGATTAAGCAGGAAGCTATATGGCGAAAGGGTGGCTGCTTTTGCTCAAATGGTTTAAAAACAGACTGGGGCTCGATCAAAAGACAGAATCCCGGGGTGGAGAACGTGATCTCAGCACTCTCCTCGAGGAGACTGCCCGTGATAAATTTACCGGTCAACTGGAGCTGGATCTGAAAAAGATAGATGATGCCGGCGGTTCCAGTTACGATTTTACGCTTCGCCGCTTCCATGCCGGCGGCCTGCCCGGAGCGCTGCTCTATTTTGAAGGGCTTACCGATAAAAGATCAACCGAAGAGATCCTTCGCACCCTGATCCTTGAATCGGAAAAGCTGAAGATCCCTTTCAAAAAAGGGAAAGGTCTGGAGATCGCCCGGGAAAAGCTGCTCATCTCCGACGAGCTCAGTATCGTGGAAAATATCGCCGGGCTCTTTGCCGAGCTATCCCGCGGCGGTGCCGCTCTCCTCTTCGAGGGCAGCGCCGCTGTGCTGATCTGCGACACCCGGAAACCCGAGATCAGGGCGATCAGTGAACCGGAAAACGAGACCGTCCTGCGCGGCCCCCGCGACGGCTTTATTGAAAACCTGCAGGTGAATACCTCCCTGATCCGGCTGCGTTTGCCCATCCCCCAGCTCTGGATCGAGAAGATGATCCTGGGCCGGCTCAGCAAAACCGAGGTGGCCTTGCTCTATATCAAAGGGCTGGCCCGGGACAAACTGGTCCGCGAAACGCATTCCCGGCTGCAGCAGATCGATCTCGACGCTGTCCTCGGGACCGGCTACCTGGAAGACTATATCGTTGACAATCCAAATACCCTTTTTCCGCTGGCCTATCGCACTGAAAGGCCGGACAAGGTCACTGCAGCCCTGCTCGAGGGGCGGGTGGTGATCCTTGTTGCCGGAACCCCCTTTGCCCTGATCGTCCCCACCGAGCTGAATATGTTGATGCAGGCGCCCGACGATTACTTCGAACTTCTGCCCATCGCCGTCTTCGTTCGCCTGCTGCGCTACGCTGCCCTGGTGATCTCCCTCCTTTTGCCTGGAATCTACGTCGGCGTGGTCACCTTTCACCCCGAGCTGCTGCCGACACCGCTTTTTTTACGCATCATCAGCACCCGGGAGGGGGTCCCCTTTCCCGTAATCGCCGAGATGCTGATCCTGGAGATGATCTTCGAGGTACTGCGCGAGGCAGGGCTGCGCCTGCCGCCGGCCATCGGCCCGGCGATCAGCATCGTTGGGGCGCTGATTCTGGGTGATGCCGCCATTCGCGCCGGTCTGGTCTCGCCTGGCGTGGTCATCATCGTGGCGCTCACCGCCATCGCCGGTTTCTCCACCCCGGCCTTTGCCCTGAGCACCGCCATTCGCCTGCTCCGCTTTGCCTTTACCATCATGGGCGCCACCTTCGGCCTTTTCGGGGTGCAGTTTGCCCTGCTGCTGACCGTGGTTCACCTCTGCAGCTTACGCTCCTTCGGAGTACCCTATCTCAGTCCCTTTGCCCCCCTGATCCTTTCCGACCTCAAAGACTCGCTCATCACCGTCTGGCGGTGGGGTATGCTCGGCCGGCCCAAGCTGATCGGCGGACGCGAACCACTGCGCCAGCCCGTCGGCCAGAAACCGCGGGCCGGGAAAGATCCCGGAGAGGACGAAGGGAGTTAAGGATGCCCGGAGAAAAGATCGCCAACCGCCAGCTTTTTTTCATCCTGTTCATGATCCGCTGCAATATTGCCGTGGCCTTCCTGCCGGTGCTGACCACCGCCGATGCCTATCAGGATGCCTGGATCTCCGCCATTGTCCAGTTCTTCCCGGCAGCACTGCTGCTGCTCTTTTTCGGCGGCCTCGGGCCCCGCTACCCCGATCTGACCGTGGCCCAGTACAGTGAAAAGCTGCTCGGCCGCTGGCCCGGCAAAGCGCTGACCCTGACAATCCTATGGGCCTTCCTCCATATGGCCGCGGTCGAGGTGCGCATCTACGCCGATATGCTGGTCACCGTCTTTCTCCCAGACACCCCGTTGCTCTTTCTGGTCACCGCCATGGTCATCGTCTCCGCAGCAGCTGCCTACTCCGGAATCGAGGTGATCGGCAGGGCTGCCGACCTGCTCTTCCCGCTCTATCTCCTGATGATCATCGGCAGCCTACTGCTGCCGCTCCCCCTGCTGAAGTCGATGCTCTACAATCTCGAGCCGGTTTTCGCCCGCGGTGTTGGCCCGGTGCTGCGGGGTGCGGTAACCCCGGCGGCGGTAACGGCACAATTTCTGACGTTGACCATGCTGCTTCCTTTCCTGACCCAACCCAAAAAAGGTCTGCGCAGTGCGCTGGGAGCCCTGGCATGGTCAAGCGCCATCCTGATACCGATCAGCCTCGTCACTGCAGCCATCCTCGGCCCGTCGCCGGCAGCGCGGGCTCTGTTTCCCTTTTTCAAGATGGTCCGGGCGGTTGCCCTCAGCGAATTCATCGAGCGGATCGAAGCGCTGGCGGTCTTTGCCTGGGGCCTGGGCCTTTTTGTGGAGGTAGCAGCCTACCTTTTCTGCGGTGCCCGGGGCCTCTCCCAGGTGCTGGGCCTGAAGGACTACCGCCCCCTGATCCTGCCCCTCGCCGTGATCTGGATCGTTCTGGGGGTGCACGTTTCCAAAAACGCCTTCCAGCTGCTCACTTTTTTCAAACCAGCTTTTTTTGCACCCTACGCTCTGGCGCTGATGATTCTGCCCTTTGCCCTTCTCTGGGCAGCCCATCTCTTTCGCCAGTTTTCGGGGAGGCGATCCGGTGACCGTTAAACGACTGTTTCTGCTGCTGCTCATCGCTGCTCTGGTCGGGACCCTCTGCAGCGGATGCTGGAACCGCCGCGAACCGGAACTTCTGGGGGTGGTCCTGGCGGTGGGTTTTGATTACGATGAGGAAAACGACCTCTATCAGATATTTGCTCAGCTAGCCGATCCTATCGCTATGGGCGGCTCGAGTTCGGAGAATGGCGGCGGAGAAGGTGAAAAGGCTTTCTGGACCATGAAAGCCAAGGGGTGCACCCCCTTTGCCGCTGTCCGCCATCTCATCGGAACCTCCAGCCGGGCCCTTTTCTGGCCCCACTGCCGGGTCCTGCTGCTGTCGGAAAAGGTGGCTCGCAAGGGCATTGCCGATATCTTCGATCTTTTTGAAAGGGGCCGGCAGTTTCGGCTCATCGTCAAACCGGCGATAGTGGCAGGGGATCTGAGCAAGATCATGGAGGCCGAGTTCCCGCTCGAACAGACGGGAGCACGGGGGCTGGACCGGCTGATCTTGACGACCCGCTTTGAAAGATCGATCTTCACGGAAAAGAATCTGAACGAACTTATCGCCACCCATGCCCAGCCCGGCAAAGAGATGCTCATCGGCCGGCTGGAGGTGCTCGATGCCGAAGCGGGAAAAGAGGAAAAGGACGGAAGTATCCCGCCGCCGGCCCAGCTGGGCGGCAGCGCTTTTTTCCGCGGCGACCGCATGGTCGGATGGGCCACACCCAGGCAGACCCAGGGTTGGGGCTACGGCTCCGGCCGCGCTTTTCGCTCTACCTTTGTCATCGAATCGCCGACAGATGAAAAAAACCATATCAGCATCGAAACCTTCGGCCATAACGCCAGAATGCGCCTGCGCGGCGATGCAAACAACTGGCAGATCGAGCTGACGGTGAAGCTGCACGGCCATGTCCAGGAATTCGACGGTCCGGGTAAACTCGACACCGAAAACGAGCTGACCCGTTCCCTGGAAAGGCGGGCCGCTCAGGCAGTGCGCAACAATATCGAATCAACGCTCAGCCGTTCCCAGGAGCTCAAAGCGGATATCTTCGGCTTCGGCAACCTGATCTACCGTAAAAACCCGCTATTATGGCAGAAGATCAGCTCCCGCTGGGATGAGGAGATCTTTCCGCAGCTAACCATTGACTTGACCGTCGAATTCGATATCTTGCATTCCGGAATGGTCAAAGGCTCGGTGGAGGAGGACCGCTAAAAGATGTTCTGGGTTGCCCTGGCCATGATCGCCATCGCCTTTATCCAGGTACCCTCGTTGGTCAACGGGAAAAAATGGCCCGAACTGGCCGGCTTCAGTATCGTCTGGTTCGTCGCCGCGCTTTACGCCCTCCTTGTCGCCAGCGGGATCCGCCTGCCCAACCCAACGGATCTGCTGCGATCATTCTACAGCTGGTTCTACCCCCTTATCGGGATCAACTTCAATTTATGAGTCAAAGTGTCCGTCCCCTTGACTCAGTCTCTTAAAGCGCTGTGCCAACCTCCCCCGGTGTCATCCTGAGGGCTTTAGCCCGAAAGATCTCCTTCGTCGCCGCGCTCTACCCCTTTGTCGGGATCAACTTCAATTTGTAAGTCAAAGTGTCCGTCCCCTTGACTCACGTCCCCTTGACTCAGTCTCTTAAAGCGCTGGGCCAACCTCCCCCGGTGTCATCCTGAGGGCGTAGCCCGAAGGATCTCCTTCGTCGCCGCACTCTACGCCCTCCTTGTCGCCAGAGGGATCCGCCTGCCCAACCGGGCGGATCTGCTGCGATCATTCTAC
>JAAZPS010000037.1 GCA_012797095.1 Bacillota bacterium
CCCAGCTCTTCGGGCAATCCCCCGACATTGTGGTGTGCTTTGATCGCTGCCCCACCGTCACCCGCTCCGCTTTCAACAACATCGGAGCGGATCGTCCCCTGGGCCAGGTACGCGATGGCGCCCATGGAGAGAGCTTCCTCCTTGAACAGGCGGATGAATTCCCCGCCGATGATCTTTCGTTTCTGCTCCGGATCGCGCACACCCTGCAGCGCCTTCAGGAATCGTTTTCCGGCGTCGACGCTGACAAAGCGGCCCCGCAGCCTTTTGCCGCAAAGTTCGTTTACCTCTGCCGCTTCCCCCAGGCGCAGCATCCCGTGATCCACGAAGATGGAGACCAGCCGGTCGCCGATGGCCCGGTCCAGCAGGAAAGCAACCACGGTGGAATCAAGCCCCCCGCTCAGCGCGCAGACCACCTTTTCTCCTGCCTTGACCGTGCGGCCGATCTCCCGGACCGCCTCTTCAACAAATCGGTGGGGACTGAACTCTCCCGATGATATTCCCTTCACCTTGACTTCACCCGCCTTAAGCGTCAATAGTACCGCCGGCCTTCGATCAAGCCGGCCGAAGATCCTTCCCTGCCCTCACCCAGCCAGGCCAAAACACAGGCCCCGCCCCGGCCGCCAGAACCGGCGGCGGTTCGAGCTGAGCATATCACACGTGAAAATGACCGTCCACCCGCTGCCGCGGCTGTCCGGCTGCGCTTCGTCTCGCCCCACTCTTGCCGGTGAACGGCCCCAACCACTTTTCAACCGGGCCTCCCGGGGTTAACCGACCGCCCGGCCGGGTCATAGTATATAGCGGCAGCGAAATACCAGGCAGGAGGCAACCGGCCATGTCCCGTGGGAAGATCAGGAAAATGTTTCCGGGGTCCAACTCGGCTTACGGCTTTCATTCATTTTACGATCAGATCATCGCCGATAACGCCACTCGCATCTTTGTGATCAAGGGTGGTCCGGGGGTGGGGAAGTCAACCTTCATGAAGAATATTTCCCGGGAATTAACCGGCATCGGTTTTGACGCCGAGTTCCACTGCTGCTCCGGAGACAGCAAATCCCTCGACGGGATCGTCTTCCCCGAGCTGCAGATCGCCTGCATCGATGGAACCTCGCCGCATCTGGTCGATCCGAAGAACCCGGGAGCGGTCGATGAGATCGTCAATCTGGGCCAGTTCTGGGATGAAGCGAAAGTGATCGCCCGGCGCGAGGCCATCCTCAGCTCCAACCGTGAGACGGCCCGCCTCTACCGCCGGGCCTACCGCTACCTGGCCGGAGCAAAACTTTTTCTCGATGAGGTCGAGGATTACTACCGGGAAAACCGCTGTCTCGATACCGCCGGACTTGACCGGCTCGCTCTGCAGGTGATCGGCGAAATCTTCGGCGACAGGGTCAACGAAAGCGATCCGGGAAGGCGGGAACGGCACCTTTTTGCCACGGCAATCACCCCCGACGGCCCCATCAGCTACCTGGAGACCCTGGTCCCCCGGGATTTCCGGCGCTATATCATCACTGGCGATGACGGCACCGGCAAGAACGAGCTGATCGCCCGGGTGAAGGATGCCGCGATCATGCGCAGCTTCTATGTCGAGATCTATCACTGCGCCCTCGATCCGAACAAGATCGATCACCTGATCATCCCCCAACTCGGAGCCGCCGTCCTCAACAGCGTTACCCCCCACATTCTGGTGCCGTCCGGCGCGGACCGCTCCATCGAAACCGGCGCCTACGTCAGAACCCCCGGACTCCATCTCGAAAAAGAACGGGAACTGGCCCGGAAACTCTACGAGCAGAGCTTTAGCGCCGCCATCGGCTATATCGCCCGGGCCCGGGCAGTACACCACAAACTGGAGTCCTATTACAGCCCCAGCATGTGCTTCACCGGGATCAACCGGCTCACGGAGACCGTTCTCCAGAAGATCCTCTCCCTGGCCGGCTGAACGGAGAAGACCCCCCTCCAGGAGCCTTCTTCCGGAATCATCCCTGCCGGTACTTCAGGGCAGCAGCAATAAAATCGCGAAATAGCGGATGTGGCCGATCGGGCCTTGATCTGAATTCGGGATGAAAAAGTACCGCGATGAACCAGGGGTGAGCGGGCAGCTCGATCATCTCCACCAGGCCTTCGCTATCATTGAACCCGCTGAAGCGCAACCCCGCTTTCTCCAGCCTGGACTGATATTCGCAGTTGAATTCGAAGCGATGCCGGTGCCGCTCCACGATGGTCTCCTCCCCGTAGGCCTCCCAGGCGAGGCTCCCCGGCTCCACCCTGCAGGAATGCGAGCCGAGGCGAAGGGTCCCCCCCAGGCGAGTGTTATCATCCTGCCCCGGCAGATAATCGAATACCGGAAAGGGGGTTTCCTGATCGAACTCGGTGCTGTGAGCGCCGTCCATACCGGCGACATGGCGGGCGAATTCAATTACCGCGCACTGCATCCCCAGGCAAAGCCCGAGGAAAGGGATCCGTTCCTCCCGGGCCAACCGGATTGCCCGGATCTTCCCCTCGATCCCGCGGCTGCCAAAACCACCGGGGACCAGGATCGCATCAACCCCCCGCAGGAGCGCGGCAGCATCACCGCTCTCGAGCTCTTCCGCCGGGATCGCTTTGACCTTCACCGCAGTTTTGCTGGCGAGCCCGGCATGAAAAAGCGATTCGTAGACGCTGAGATAGGCATCGGGATAAGCAACGTACTTACCGACAAGGGCAACCCGGACCTGACCCTGCAGGCGGTCGATATTCCTGACCAGGCCGTTCCACGAGCTCATCTGGGCCTCGGCGCAGACCAGTTTCATCTTCTCCACCACCATCCGGTCGAGCCCCTGCTCCTGCAGGCTCAGCGGGACCTTGTAGATGCTGTCGGTATCCAGATTCTCCACAACTTCATCCGGTTTAACGTTGCAGAACAGGGCGATCTTCCGCTTGATATCATCGCTCAACGGGTGTTCGGTCCGGCAGATGATGATATCGGGCTGGATCCCGATGCTGCGCAGCTCCTTGACGCTGTGCTGGGTCGGCTTGGTCTTCAGCTCACCGGAAATGGGCAGGTACGGCACCAGGGTGACATGAACAAAGAGCACATTTTCCCAGCCCAGATCATAGCGCAGCTGGCGAATGGCCTCCAGGAAAGGAAGGCTCTCGATATCACCGACAGTCCCGCCGATCTCGGTGATCACCACATCGATATCCTGGTTCCGGGCAATCCGCTGCATCCGGCTCTTGATCTCATCGGTGATATGCGGGATCACCTGAACAGTCTGCCCCCGATAGCGCCCCTTCCGCTCTCCCTCGATAACCGACCAGTAGATCTTTCCGGTGGTAATATTGTTTTCTTTGCTTAAATTCTGATCAATAAACCTTTCATAATGACCCAGATCCAGATCGGTCTCCGCACCGTCCTCGGTAACAAAGATCTCACCGTGCTGATGCGGCCCCATCGTTCCCGGGTCGTAGTTGATGTAGGGATCGTATTTTTGAATAGTCAGCTTCAATCCCCGTGCTTTCAAAAGACGGCCAAGAGAAGCAGCCGTGATCCCCTTACCCAATGATGAAACCACTCCGCCGGTGATAAAAATATATTTAGTCATCTGGACCCTCCGCTGAGATAAATTGCCTGCCCCGGTTACGGTGTAAAACCTTCCTGCAATGGATTCTACACCGCTCCCCTTATCCCTTCCACAAAGCAGACCGCTTCGCCTTTCTCTTTTGTAGTTTTCACCGGCAGATTCTCCCGGCCGGCCAGGCTGGAGCCCGTACCGACCGGAGAAAGGATCTCAAAAAGGCCCCGGCCGGGCAGAAAGCAGGGCCGCCCGGCAGGTCCGGCTCTTTTGACCACCGCGGAGGAAAGTTCTGAAAGGGGGCAGAAAGATTTTGCTCACAGCCGCAAACGGTCGCGCAGCAGAGCAATGTACTCGCGGATCTTCCCCGATAGAGCCGCCGCCTCGGACCCGGCCTCACGCCAGGCCAGGCCCAGTCTTTCCCTCAATTCTTGCCCCTTCAGCGAGACACGACGGCGAAAACCGCCGCCTTTCTCTTTCATCCCCCCCAGACCACCGCCAATCCGCCGGGGCAGCTCCCGGCCCTCACGGCGCAACCGCTGCCCGGCCCGCCGCAGGTTGAGCGGCGCCTCCCGGTAGAGATGCGCGGCCCCCTCCAGAAACCAGCGGCCGAATTGCCGCAAGTGCAACCCCAGCCTCCGAAAAAGCCGGGGCACGGCCGGCCCCTCCCGGCGCAGCTTCTGCCAGCCCAGCCTGAGGTTGAACGGGGCGGCCCGGCGCACACTTTTCAACAGTAGCGGCAGCTCCCGCCAGGACGCCCGGATCCGTTTTTCCAGGGTTGCCGCCTTCCCGGGCAGCCCTTCCCACCAGCGGTAGATCTCCACCAGGGCACCGGGATTATTCAGGAAATAGAAGCCCACCGCCGCCCCCACCGAGATCAGCAGCAGGCTCAAGATCGTTCCCGAAAAAGCGCGCATGATCCCGTACTGGGAGCGGTTGGCCGGCGCAGCTTTCGGCGGCTGGGGCCCCGGCCCGATCGATTTATCCTTCAGGAAGGCCGGGCCGTAAAAATAGTACGAAACCACACCGGCAAAACGGGCGATCCCCCGCTCAGCCGCCTCCTTGGTGTTGGTATGCGCCCCCACCTCCAACAGCAGCGCCAGCGGTGATATATCCTGATTGTAGCTGCCCCAGATGAGCAGCACCCCGTGGATCAGACCCGGGTAGATCCGATCGGCGTAACCCTTCAGATCGTAAGCGAACTGCTCGTTGGTGGAGGCGCCGGGGTTGCTCAGGCCGACCACGATCTGGATCTGGGTGATCGTCTCACCGCCGATCTCGATGGCATATTTTTCCCAGGGAGCAGCATCGCGGTGCAGATCAAAGATGGCATCGGGGCGTTCCTTGATCAGCCGCAGCGCCGTGACCCGCGATCTACGGTAAGCACCGCGATCATGGGGCAGGTGCAGCTGATCGGAATAGAGCACGTTGACCCCTTTCTTTTCCAGCGCTTCCTTGAAGGCACGGCCAACATCATGGATCCCGCCGGTACCGTAGATGCTGTCGGTACCATCGCTGGGCACATATGACTCCGCATTGTGCGAGTGGTAGATCGCGATCTTGTAAGCCGGCTGGACCTCTTTCTGTACGGGCAAGATCTCTCCCACTCCGATATCACGAACGGCTGGCTGCGTCAATTTGACCTTCTCCACAAAGCGGGCCCGGGCGAGGTACCCGTCGACGCTGACCACCTCGTAGAGCTCGTTAGCCGCATTCAAGAAACGATCCTTGACCCGCAAGCGGCGGCCGGTGGTGAGAACAGTCCGCCCCTGTTCGTCGATCATGTAAAAGAAATGTCCCTTTTTCAGCTCCTCCGTGGTCAGCTCATCGTCGAAGAGCTGCTCCCCGGCAAAAAGGGAGCCGGCGGCAAACGGACCGGTAGAGAACACCGGCAGCGCCGCCGCAGCCAGAAAAAATAGGGCAAAGATCACCGTCCGCAGCCCTGAAATCCTGTAATTAATCCCGCTCACCCTCATTCGGCCCCCCGCGGAGCCGCTCTGCTACCTCTCCGATCAGCTCGGCCAGAAGCGCCCCGACAACTCCGGCGATCAGGGCGGCGTCAAATATCCCGCCGCCGCCCAGAATAACCGGTATATCCTTGAACCCCCGGATAATATTTTCCAGCCAGGAGCTCAGATCCATCAAAAAGATGGAGCCGACCCCACCGATAAAGGCGGCCCGACGGGAACGTCCCAGCAGATAGGCGATCAGCCCTGCAGCCAGCGCCGGCAGGTACAGCGGATCAAATTCGTAACCAAGTGATCCCGGGTTAACCGGCAGGAGCCGGTCCAGACTCCAGACCAGAACCGCTGCCGCCAGCGCGGTCAGGGGACCGCGCCAGCGCTCCTCCCTGTCCGGCGTCCTGATGATCAGATAAGCGCAGATCCCCAAAGGTATCCCCATGCCGCCGATATTGAGAGCAAGCCCCCCGCCCAGCGGTAAAGAGGGGATAAAACCTCCGACATAGATCGCCGCGATCAGGATCAGCGCTGTTCGCTTATCCATCCGCAGCCGGTCGAGCACCCGGTGCAGCAGGATGAGATAGATCAGCGCAATAACAATAACCACGAGCATCGTTCCAGGGGCTCGGGCATACATAACCGGTCCCGCCTTTGTCTGGCTCAAGGTAAAAAGGATAGTTTATTCTTCCCCCTACCCCGGACCGGATATGCATATGACAGGGGTGAAAGAGCTGCACTTTTAGTAAGACAAAGAAGGGGCACCACAGAGGGATGGAGTTACCGTCAGGATAACAAGGGAGG
>JAAZPS010000307.1 GCA_012797095.1 Bacillota bacterium
AAAGGGGTGATAGCATGAAACCGACGGGGCTGCTCTTTTTCCCCGCTTTTGACTGGGCGATCTCACCGACGCATCCGGAGAGAGAGGAGAGGCTGCTCTACACGCGAGATCAGATCTTCGAGGAGGGGGTCATCGACCTGCCCCAGATCCGCGAGTACCAACCGCGCCTCGCTTCGCCGAAAGATATCGCCCGGGTACATTTCTGTATCCCCACGGTGGAAGCGATCGCCACCGAGGCCCATCTGGTCTCGGCCGGGGGGGCGCTGGTCATCGGCGATGCTTTCATGGAGCGGCAGATCAGAAACGGTTTTGCCATTATCCGGCCGCCGGGGCACCATGCCATGACCGTGGCCCACGGCAACCGCGGTTTCTGCAATATCAACAATGAGGCGATCATGGTCGAATACCTGAGGCGCAAGTACGGGATCCGGCGCATCGCCATTGTCGACACCGATGTCCATCACGGCGACGGCACCCAGGAGATCTTCTATCACGATCCGGATATCCTGTTCATCTCTTTTCATCAGGACGGCCGGACCCTCTACCCGGGCACCGGCTTCATCGATGAGCTGGGCTGGCCCTCGGCCTGGGGCACGACGATCAATATTCCCCTGGCCCCCCATACCACCGATGCTGGAATCCTTCACGCTATCGACAATCTGATTCTGCCGATCCTGGAGGAATTCAAGCCCGAGCTGGTGGTGAATTCGGCGGGTCAGGATAATCACTACAGCGATCCTCTGGCCAATATGCTCTTTACCGCCACCGGCTATGCCGAGCTCAACCGCAGGCTTGCTCCCGATATCGCTGTGCTCGAGGGCGGCTACTCCGTGGAGACGGCCCTGCCCTATATCAACCTGGCGCTGATCATGGCCATGGCCGGGATCGATTACTCCAACCTGCGCGAGCCCGATTACGACAGCAAGATGCTGCGGGAGAGCCCGGACAATATTGCCCGCCTGGATAAGCTGATCGCGATCCAGCTGAAAAATTTCCGGCGCCGCGAAGAGCAGCAGCAGGCCCGGATGAAGCAGCACGATCAGTTCTTCACCCTGAGCCGGCGGATCTACTACGACACCGACAATATCAACGAGAACCAGCAGATCAGACAAAGGCTCTGCGAGCGCTGCTGCTCCTACCGCGAGATCGATTCCACCGGTGCGCCCATGGCCGGCCGCCGCCACCGGGTGCTCTGCTACAGCATCCCCCTGTACAGCTGCCGGCAGTGCCGCGAGGAGGCTCTCGAGCTCTACCGTAGCTCCCTTCGGCAGGGCGGCGCCGGGTACGACTATATCTACCTGCAGGACCGCTTTGCCGACGACTACCGCCGTTTCGATTGTGCCGATGATCTGGAGCAGGTGATCGCCTGAAATAATTGATCAGACCCGCCCTTGACCGTACTGCAGTTGTATCCCTATTAACGATCCCTCGCCCCATCGCAGCTTCGGTGAAACCAGTTGCTTTGCAAACAGAACCTTGACTGTCTTCTGGAAAGAGAACCGGCCCGGAACGATAACCTTGAAAAGGAGTCTGGTAGGATGAACCCGAAGCCCGGCTTTCACCTTTTTAAAGAAGAACTGTGCGATCAATGCGGCCTTTGCTTTCAACAGTGTCCCCTGATGGAGTTACCGAAGGAACTGGCCAAAGAAGAGGTAAGGATATTGCTTCGCAAGGACTTCGCCAGCTCGCTGGTTTTGCAGCGCTGTGTTACCTGCAATGTGTGCGAATTGGTTTGCCCGCAGGATGCCAGTCCCTATGGACTGGTTCTGGACAGTTATCATGATTACGGTCTTAACCAGTCCCTGCCCTTTATGGCCAAGTTCATATTTCCCAATGAGCCGGAAAATATGTGGACTACCACCAGAGTGCTCATGTCGGAAGATGAACGGTCCCTTTTACAAACCTGGGAGGAAAACCTTGAAAACCCCCGGGACGAAATGTTGATCACCGGTTTCTACAACAATCTGGTTCCGTACATCACCCAGAGCTCATTGCTGGAGGAGCTGAAACCCGCCATCGCTGGTAGCGATACCATGTTCGGGATGGGGGAGGATGCTTACCGGATCGGCTATCTTGAAGAAGCGGAGCGTTTGGGCCGTCTGGCCATAGATAAATTCAATGCTTTGGGTGTCAAGAAGTTGTACTGCTTTATGGTGGTTGAAGCCTCCATGTTCACCGATGTTCTTCCCAAGAGATTCGGTCTCAAGGCAGATTTTCAGGTAGAGCTCCTGGATAACTGGCTGCTGGAGCGGTTAAAGAAGGGAGCAATTCGGATTACCGAGCCTTTGAAAATGAAGGTGGCGGTCCATGATAATTGCTGCGGCCGGTATATGGATGGAAAGTTGCAGGATATCACCCGTGAGATATTAGATCGCATCGGTTGCGAGGTTGTGGAGATGCCGTACAACCGGAACAAGGCTCTCTGCTGCGGCTGGGCCGGGACCATTCCGACCCTTTTCGGCCCGACTTCGGGTAACCCCATCCACACCCTGCTAAACCTGATGCAGGGTTTGGAATACCGCTTGCGGGAGGCTGAGTCTACCGGTGCAGAGGTGCTGGTGGTTCCTTGCCCCGGCTGTTATGTGTTTTTCTCGCTGATAAAAGAGCTTGTCAACAGCAAAATGGATATTTACCTTCCTCTGGAGCTGATTCAAATGGCAGCCGGGGAGACTCCTGTGCATAAAAACAAGGAACGCGCCTGGGATATCTTTGCCGTGACCAACAACCTCATCCTCAAGTGGTTCTTTTCGCCAAAACGTTTTAACCCGCGCCCGATCGATATAGAAAAACCGTTGCCGCTGCCCGGCAAGGCAGATGCAAGAAGGATCAGGTTTTTTGGCCGGTTCTATCACAGCTTCCTGGTGCAAAACCGTCTTTCAAGGCGGCTGCTCGCCTTTCTGATCAAAACAATTATTGCCCGTTACAGGGTTCATTTAAAGAAAAAGGAACGCCGGCTGATACGAGACAGAGCGGGCCGGGCGAGATATCTGGCCCAAAAACAAAGAAAACTTGGGCGTTGATCCAAGAACACCTGTTGCAGAGATAATCAACCTTTATTTTCAGCATCCCACCGTGATGGTCCGCTCGATCTGGTTCTTACCGTTTTTCCCGGCAAACTGAGCGGGCGGCACCTGGGCCCTTCAACCGTTTCCGGTGCTGTGATAGAATAATGGTAGATCTTGAAAGAAAGGATGATCTTTTACTGAGACCGGAAAAAGCGATCCTGGTTGGACTGGAAGTTGCAAAGGAGCGGACCGGGGTTTTTGCCGCCTCGCTCGAGGAGCTGGCTCTGCTGGCGGAGACCGCCGGAGCGGAGGTTCTCGAGACGATCGTGCAGCGGCGGGAGGCTCCCGATCCGGCCTGCTATATCGGCAAGGGCAAGGCGCACGAGCTGGCCGCAGTGGTTCTGGAGAGCGGGGCCGGGCTGGTCATCTTCAATGAGGAGCTGTCGCCGTCCCAGCTGCGCAATCTGGACCGGATCATCGGGGCCAAGATTGTCGACCGGACCGCTCTCATTCTCGATATCTTTGCCCGGCGGGCCCACTCGCGCGAGGGGAAGCTTCAGGTGGAGCTGGCCCAGCTGCAGTATCTCCTGCCCCGGCTGACGGGGCTCGGTCCCCAGCTCTCCCGGCTGGGCGGCGGAATCGGCACGCGCGGGCCCGGCGAGACCCAGCTCGAGGTCGACCGGCGGACTATCCGCCGGCGGATCCGCGATCTCAAACGGGAGATCGGCAGCCTGAGCCGCCACCGCGCCCTGCACCGGCAGCAGCGTCGGAGAAACCGCTGCCCCGTTGTCGGGCTGGTCGGCTACACCAATGCGGGCAAATCCACCCTGCTCAATGCCCTGACCGGAGCCGCTCTCTACACCGAGGATAAACTCTTTGCCACCCTGGCCCCCTCCGTCAGGCGGGGCTGCCTCGATG
>JAAZPS010000308.1 GCA_012797095.1 Bacillota bacterium
ATCCTATTGCCACCTCCGTTGCCTTTGTTTAGCAACTTAAGTGTAACTGATGTTGGCTTAGGGTGGGCCCTTATTTTAAACCTCCGGGCAATTCATTTTACAACTTACCAACAAAATCCCCTATCTTGACAAACCCCCTCCCCCTCGTGGGAAAAGCCCAACCAACCCCTTGAACCCTTGAAGGGGATACCCAATTATCTTCCTCCCCCTTGAGGAGACCCCCCAACATTCTCCCTCCCCCTTGAGGAGACACCCCAACATTCTCCCTCCCCCTTGAGGAAACACCCCAATTATCTCCCTCCCCCTTGAGGGGGGAGGGCCGGGGTGGGGGTGAAAAATCCCTCCACCTCACCTCACATACTCCCCTGAGGTAGGCGGGAGGGTGAAACTCCCTCCCCCCATCCTACAAAGGAATATTCCCATGCTTTCTAAGCGGCCGCTGCACCCGCTTGTTGCCGGAGATCTGCAGGGCCCGCACGAGATAGTCGCGGGTCTGCCGCGGATCGATCACCTCGTCGATCCAACCGCGGGCAGCGGCAATATAGGGGTTGGCCAGACGATCGCGGTAACGCTGCACGAGCTGCTCCCGCTGCATTTCGGACGCACCGCTCCCGGCAAGCTCGGCCTCATCGTGCAGCTCCACCGCCCCCTCCGGCGCGATCACCGCGATCTCCGCCGCCGGCCAGGCCAGACACAGATCCGCCCCCAGAAAGCGGGAGCCCATGGCGATAGCGGCTCCGCCGTAAGCCTTGCGCAAGATCAGCGTGATCTTGGGCACCGTTGCCTCCGCATAAGCATAGATCATCTTGCCCCCGTGCCGGATCGCCCCACCCCACTCCTGCGCCGCCCCGGGAAGATATCCGGGCAGATCGACCAGGGTGATCAAGGGCAGATTGAAAGCATCGCAGAAGCGGACAAAGCGCGCCACCTTGTCCGCAGCATCGATATCGAGAAAACCGCCCTGCACTAGCGGCTGATTGGCAACAATGCCGACAGCAGTACCGCCGAGGCGGGCGAAACCGACGACCGCATTGCGGGCATAGCGCTGATGTACCTCCAGAAAGGAGCCCCCGTCGACAAAGCCCCGGATCACCTCACCGATATCGTAAGGCCCGCCCCCATCTGGGAGCACCTGAAGCAGCGCTTCCGGATCCAGCTCCGGCTCCCGGGGCTCCAGAGCCGGGGGATCATCGACATTGTTCAGCGGCAGATAGCTCAAAACAGTCCGGACCGTGCTCAAAGCCTCCGCCTCGCTCCCGGCAAGAAAGTGAGCGCTGCCGCTGCTCTCGCTGTGCGGCCGGGCCCCGCCAAGCT
The DNA here is from genome assembly GCA_012797095.1 of Bacillota bacterium. GTDB lineage: Bacteria > Bacillota > Dethiobacteria > DTU022 > DTU022 > JAAZPQ01. Next base: position 1,315 of record JAAZPS010000308.1, read on the forward strand.
GCTCCAGCGTGACCTTCTCCCCTGTCACCGCCTCGATCACCTGCGGCCCGTGAACAAAGATCGAACTAGTCTCATCGACCATCACCACGAAATCGGACAAGGCCGGCGTAAAGGCCGCCGTCGCTGCACAGGGGCCCATCACCACCGCAATCTGGGGGATCACCCCGGAGTAAAGCATCTGGCGGTAGAGGATGGAGCCGTAGCCCTCCAGAAGATCGATCCCCTCCTCGATACGGCCCCCCCCGGAATCGATCAGCCCGATCAGCGGCGCACCGTTCTGCCCGGCCAGATCGAAAATGCGGCCGATCTTCTGCGCATGCATCCGTCCCATCGAGCCCCCGGCCACCGTGAAATCCTGGGCATAAAGGTAGACCTGCCGCCCGTCGATGGTCCCGCAGCCGGTGACAACCCCCTCGCCCGGGTTCCTGATCTCCCCGGCAGCATCGTCCAGTTCGCCCTGAACGAAAGTCCCTATTTCGATGAAACTGCCCTCATCGAGAAGCATCCCGATACGCTCGCGGGCAGTGCCCTTGCCCTCCTGATGCTGCTGCTCGATCCCCTCTTCACCACCGCCGGACAGCACCCTCCGGCGGCGTTCCTCCATCTGCTGCAGCTTCTTCTCCAACCGCTCTCACCACTTTCAGAAAATCTAGCTCCGCCCCGCTCTCCGGGCTTCTGCCAAAAACATCAGTTTGAAATTTCTCAGAAAAACATTATAATTAATATACCACAAAGAGATAAGAGAATGTTAAAGAAGGGTTTTTTTGTGGTATCGAGATGCGGGCGTGGCGGAACCGGCAGACGCGCTGGACTTAGGATCCAGTGGGAGCATATCCCTTGGAGGTTCAAATCCTCTCGCCCGCACCATTGATCTATCAGACCTTTCGGCCCTTACAACTGTTTTTACCAGGCATCAAAAAGTGAAATTACTGCAATATTGGTCAAAAAATGCACACGGACAAGGCACCTAAAAACCAAGACCCGCAGCTACTTGTCTACAGCAAAAGAATCCAGCCCTGATCTATGAAGCCATAAAATTTGCCCTGGGTGGCAAACCTTTTATTCCAAAGTTTTAGCGGGCCTTTTCTGTTTTCAGAACAGGTAAGAAAGGAGGTGACTCACTATGAAAAAAAATCGGATTTATACCCTCACGCCAGAAGAAGCCTGGGACGAATACGTAACGTATTCAGTCGAAATGTTTGTATCGTTTTCTTACCAGGAAGGCCTTACAAATATGGCAGATGCCTGCAGTAGCTATGTCAAGGATATTCCAAAAACATTCGAAAGACCTTTTCCCCAAAGTCAGCTGGATCACATTGCCAACCTATTGGAAAAACACATTGTAGAGTACGTAGCATCTATAGGCGGCCTGTCAAATTTGCGCGTTTACACCGATGAAGAACTGGAAGAGCTCTGGCAAGAAGAAGTAGATGAGCTAATGCTGCTCCTTGGTACATTTATCATACAACCTGAACAAGATACCAACTGAGATTCAATGTCAATGTATTATGTCCCCTTGGGACCGCGATAGAGCCTCTTTTCTATTTCCACACCAGCATGTCAAAAATATCAGTGTCGGATTCGTTTCTGATATTTTCAGGAATCATCTTATTTGCAAACCCTCACAGATACCTTTAGAACAAATCGCTATGCGTTCCAGTTCTGGTTAAATACAAAATCAACTCGTTATCTGCAATTTCATAAATGAGGAGCCAATCAGCAGTAATGTGGCACTCCCGGCAGTTTTTACAATTGCCCTTAAGTGGGTGGTCTGGCCGTTTAAAAGGCTATTCCACCTAGCCAATTAAACTGAAGCCTTCTAAAATAAGTACTGCAATTGGTCTGCATATTGGATAAAAATGTGCTTAATTTAAAGGGATCGAGGTTACCACAACATAAAAAGCCCGATACTAAAGGTTTTTTACGCTTATCAAGACTTGCTAACAACGCCGTCCAACAACTAGTCCAGTGGGAGCATATCCCCAGGAGGTTCAAATCCTTCGCCCGCACCATTGGCTCCAGGCTGAACCGGTTCAAGCCCGATCAGTTCACCGGCTTGGAGCGGAAAACAGTACAGCCGGTACTGGCAAACAGGATCAATCACTCGGGAAAGTGAAACGTTTCAAAAACCTTACCTGTAGCCGCATCTTTGACCTCCAGCTCCACCGAGACTTTCTTGGCCCCGCTGAAGATCTGATAGTATATTGCGGAATAGCTCAGGGAAAACAAGATCATTCCGCCCGTATCTTCATATTTCTCCCGATCCATTGTCACCGAGACTGTTGAAAAATCTTTACTATGTTGAATATCCTTGATATCAAATTCGCTGTCTTCTTTCAGCGCTGTTATCACTTCGTTAAATTCTTCCTCTATCTCCTCCATCATCTTGCTGTGGACAGATCGGGGCATCTTGTAGGTAACTGTACCGTCATCATTTTCTGTTACCTCGACCCCTTTTTTCTTGGCCTCGCTGATATCATCCCGGTCAATCATATCTTCAGGCAAGGTGATTGTTACATCACCGGAGTCCTTCTTTACCTCCGGGCTCTTTCCGCTCTCCCCTGCCGGGGGCTTTCCATTCTCCTCCGTCAGCAACTCTCCATTCAACGCCGTCGGCAACTTCCCTTTTTTCTTCGTTGTGCCTGCAGAATCAGCGGCACAACCCGCGATTACCAGCAAGCACAGCACCATCAAAATAATCAGTACCTTTTTCATCATCTGGCACACCTTCCCTGGTTTTCGTACCCCCACCTTCACCTGGCACAGGCGATAAGATGAACCCTTCCTCACCCTTTATCTTTATCCACCGGCAACAATGGGCCCGGGAATTGCCCAAAGATTGAAATGCGCGTCTTTTTTATCAATTCGCTGACAGATTGGGTATCCCTTCCTGGATTCAAAATGCAGCATGCCGTCATCTGCTTTTTTCCCGTAAAACAACCCGGACAGCTGCACTGATCCACGCCGGAATCGCTGCTCGGTGAAATCATTCTTTGTTACGCCCACAAAAGAAAGTGAATCGCTTTAGCTTAAGAAAACAGCCTGTCTCTTTGGTGCCACCGATCCTGCCAACGCCACTCCCGGCCCCTTCCCTGTCACCCGGGCAAGGCGAAGGGGCTTAGCCAACCAAGCCCACTAATCTCTCGGCCAACGAAAAACCGGTCGCTGAAGCTGGTGCTTCCAATATTTTTTTACCGTCAGTTCAGGCCCAGTTTCAGCAGGCCTCAAGACGATCAGATCATTGAGCGGCCCGGCAGGCCCGGCTGTAATATCCAGACCTGCCGTGGCTATCGTGGACCCGGGGAAACTTCTGAAAGCGGTAAAGCTGTTATTCAATTTCTCCTGCCCCCCCGATAAGATTCTTGTTCTATTTTTATGTGCTCTAAATCGAAAGGTACCTTGTTTTGTAATGAAACCTTTTGCAATAACCGGCATAGATTAAAGTGATGCATCGGAATATAGCAAAATAGGTGTGAGCAGATGCAGCACGGAGTTTTTGACAGTACAACTGTTCCCAGATTGCTTTTGGGGGGGTGAAAAAAATAAGTAGCTTCACTTTTACGTCGGAAAGCGTTTTGGAGGGCAGCACTGCTGAGACCGGCAGCGTCTCCTTGTCGGTGACCGGAGAACCGCTCGAGGTCGCCAATATGAAGCCGGGTGACAGCGTCGGTACCACGCTCACCATAGCCAATGACGGATCGATCGATGTACTCTACTATCTTTCAGCTGACTGGACAGAAGAGGGAACCACCTCCGCCAGGATGGCCACGATCCTGGCCAACCGGCTGATGGTAACGGTCACCGCCGATCCCGGTGACGATGAGGTTGAACTGTACGACGGCACCCTGGCCGGCCTGCTGGATCGACCTCCGGCCGGCCGTGCACTCGCCGTGGAAAACGGCAGCGAAGATGTCCTGATCGAAATCGAGCTGCCGGCCGCTGCCGGCAACATTGTCCAGGGCTTGAGCATTGCCGTTGATTTTGTTTTTGTAGCGGAAGAACAGTAGGGGGAGACGATCAAGCAATCAGAACCACCGACTGCTAAACAGGGTACG
>JAAZPS010000309.1 GCA_012797095.1 Bacillota bacterium
CATATCTCGTAGGACTCCTGGAAGAGCGTCCCGGGCCGGTTCTGCCGGCCAGTTCAGATTTGACGATACCGGCTGCGCAGCAGCACGGAGGAGGCGATTATCAATGAAAAATTATTCCAGCGAAGCGATCCGCAATGTGGCCTTGATCTCCCATGGAGGTGCCGGAAAAACCTCCCTGGCCGAGGCGCTTCTTTTTACCAGCGGGGCGATCAACCGCCGGGGAACGATTGAAGCGGGAACCACGACCACCGACTACGATCCCGATGAGATCAAGAGACAGGTTACCATCAACGTGGGGTTGGCACCCCTAGAATGGAACGGTGTGAAGGTCAATCTTCTGGATACACCCGGTTATTTTGATTTTATCGGCGATCTGATCGGCGCTCTGCGTGTGGCTGATTGCAGCGTGGTGGTGGTATGCGCTGTTTCCGGGGTAGAAGTGGGTACTGAAAAGGTGTGGCAGTATGCCGATGAATTCTGCCTGCCCCGGATTGTTGTGGTCAACAAACTTGATCGGGAAAATGCCAATTTTGATAGCGCTGTGGAGCAGCTGCAACGTAATTTTGGGCTGAATGTTGTTCCCGTGCAGCTTCCTATCGGCAAGGAGGAGCACCTCAAGGGGATCATCGATCTGATTGAAGAAAAAGCGTATCTGTTCTCTGATGACGGGAAAAAAGCGGAGGAGCAGGAGATCCCGGAGGAGCTGCGCGAAGCGGCTGGAGAGATGCGGGAGAAACTGATCGAAGCGGTCGCCGAGACGGACGATGAACTGCTCCTGAAATATCTGGAGGGTGAAACACTGGATAGAGGAGAGCTCAGGCAGAGTTTGCGCCGCGGCATCCTCGCCCGCAAGGTTACTCCGGTACTCTGTACCTCCGCCACCACCAACCTGGGCAGCATCATGCTGCTTGATTTTATGAAAGATTTTCTCCCCTCGCCGCCCGATCGGGGTGAGGTCACGGGAAGACTCCCGGATAACGGAGAGGAGCTTACCCGGAAACCTTCGGCGGAGGAGCCCTTTACCGCCCTGGTCTACAAGACCCTGGCCGACCCCTATGTCGGCAGGATCAACTACTTCCGGGTCTACTCGGGAGTGCTCAACCCCGACTCGCAAGCCTACAACGCCAACAAGGGTAAAAATGAGAGGATCGGGCAGGTGTTTTCCATGCGCGGGAAAAATCAGATCTCCATGGAGCAGGTCGTGGCCGGTGATATTGCTGCTGTGGCCAAGCTCCAGCAGACTGCCACCGGCGATACGCTTTGCGATCGGAGCAATCCATTTCAGTTTCCGCCGATCGATTTTCCCGCTCCGGTGATCTCGTTTGCGGTGGAGCCGAAGACAAAGGGAGACGAGGAGAAGGTCAGCAGCGGCCTTTCCCGTTTTCTCGAGGAAGATCCAACTTTCAGCCTGGAGCGGCGTGCGGAAACCCGGGAGACCGTTATCTCCGGTTTGGGAGAGCTTCACCTCGAGATCATCGTCAGCCGTCTGGCCCAGAAATTTGGGGTGGAAGTTGCTCTCTCCACGCCGAAGGTGCCCTACAAGGAGACCATCAAAGGGCGGGCCAAGGTCGAAGGCAAGCATAAAAAACAGACCGGCGGCAGGGGGCAATACGGTCATGTTTTTCTGGAGCTGGAGCCGTTGGCGGGAGAAGGCTTTCTGTTTGAAGATAAAATCTTTGGTGGTGTCGTTCCCAAACAGTATGTCCCTGCCGTCGAAAAGGGGATCCGCGAAGCGATGGAGGAAGGGGTGCTCGCCGGCTATCCGGTAGTCGATATCGGTGTGCGGCTTGTCGACGGTTCCTACCACACCGTGGATTCCTCGGAGATGGCTTTCAAGATCGCTGCAGCAATGGCTTTTCGCAGGGGGATGGAGCAGTCTCAACCGGTCTTGCTGGAACCGGTGATGAATGTTGAGATCACCGTTCCCGATGCCTTTATGGGTGATATCATGGGCGATCTGAACGGCCGGCGCGGCCGGATACAGGGTGTTGATTCTGCCGGTGAGCTGCAGATCATCCGCGCCCAGGTCCCGATGGCCGAGATGTTCAGATA
>JAAZPS010000310.1 GCA_012797095.1 Bacillota bacterium
GAAAGGCCCCTGCAGCCCATTCCGGCTCATCTCCGGATATCCCAACCGCCCCGCTGAGCGGCTGCGGCATAGATAATCACCGCCGCCGCCACGGCCGCATTGAGCGAACCACCTTGATCGTGCATCGGGATGGAGATGATCCCGTCGCAGCGCTCCCGGAGCAGCCGGGAAAGACCCTTCCCTTCCGAGCCGACTGCCAGGACAAAGGGGCCGCGATAATCAGCGCGATAGTAGGGCAGGGACCCGTCCGCCTCGGCACCGTAGATCCAGAATCCCTTCTCCTTGAGCTGCTCCACTGCGCCGACCAGATTGACCACCCGGGCAACGGGCAACCGTTCGGCAGCGCCGGCGGCAACCTTGCGCACGGCCGGGGTGATCTTGACACTGCGGTCCTGCGGTATGATCATCCCGTGCATCCCGGCAGCAGCAGCGGTGCGCATGAGCGATCCGAAATTTTGGGGGTCCTGAAGGTGATCGAGCATGACCAGAAAAGGAGCGGCAGTGAGCGCACCACACCGCTCGAGTAGCTCCTCCAGGGTGCAGTAATTGAAAGGTGGCCCCAGAGCAATCACACCCTGATGCTTACCGCCGGCGGCCAGCCGGTTAAGCTCGGTGCGTGGCACGTACCTCAGGGGAAGTTTCTGCTTACCGGCGAGACGGATGATCCGCTCCATCGTCTCCCCCTTTTGCCCGGCGGAAAGGTACAACCTCTCCAGGCGCCCGCGGCGGAGTGCCTCGAGCACAGCCTGGCGGCCGATGATCAGATTTTCTCCGGCAGGAGCTTCACCTTTATTTCGCTTGGCCCTTTTCCCGTTCAAGTCGTCCGCAGCTCATCTCTCCTTCCGGGCAGATCTCCTCCGTTACACAGGGCGGTCCGGCGATCTTGAAAAGCTCCGGAGCAACCTGACGCACCTCCGCCAGCATCATCTCGGCGAGGCGCCGGATCTCCCACTGCGCCCTCCGGCAACAGCGCACCCGGAAGAAATGAAGCAGGCTCCGTGCATTCATCGTCACGACCAACTTTGTTTCGCAGGCATTTGGCAGAATATAGCGCGCATCCTCCCGCGGCACCGCCGCGCAGAGCGAGCTGTAGCATTGCCGGATCGATTCGATCTGCTCCTCGAACAGTTTTTTGGCAGCCGGATCGCGCTCTATTGAAGGGGGGATGATCCAGGTAAAAGCCTGTTCATCGACATAGCGCTGCGATTTCTGGGAATAGGAGGCGATCCGGTGGCGAACCAGCTGATGCGAAAGGGCCCGGCTGACTCCATCCACGGCAAAAGTGAAAGAGACATGCTCCAGCGGGGACTGATGCCCCATCTCGACCAGTTTGGTGATAAACGCTCTTGTTTTTTCCGGGGGCATGGCCCGGGCAATCTCCGATGCTGAAGCGGCGGAGTAGCAAAGCCTTGCCGCCGCGGCAACAGTTTGTTCAGGATGCGGCGTCCAGGCAATCAGCTCGACCTGCATAGTTATCCATCACCTTTCCTTTAGATTCCGCTGCCAAAGCGGTAACCGGCTGCGTGAATTTTCAGCGGTCCACCATCCCTAATTTCCAGCGAGTTCCATGGGGGGTATCCTCCAGGATCACACCCCGCTCCTTCAGCTCGCCGCGTATCCGATCTGCCTCGGTCCAATCTCTCCTCTGACGGGCTTCTTCCCGCCGTTCGATCATCCGCTGCAGCTCTTCGTCAAGGGGATCGGGCTGCCGCAGTTCGAGAATCTCAAACAGATCGTTCATCTCCCGGTAAAATAACAGAAGCTGTTCTAGAAGTGCGCGATTGTACGGATGGCCCTCCTGCAGATAGATATTCCCGCTGCGGGCCAGCTCAAAAAGAGCAGCCAGCGCCCCGGCAGTATTGAAGTCATCATCCATCGCCTCTTTGAAATGGACCTTTGCCAGGTGCAGGGCGTCGCGGAGCTGCCTCTCCGGCGCTCTATCCTCTCCTGCTGCCCCGACAAGAGCCCGGTTCAGATTATCGACAAATTCCTGAAGCCTCTCCCGGCCGGCCCGGGCCTGGACGATCATTTCACGGCTGAAATTGAGGGGGCTACGGTAATGCGCCGAGAGGATGAAAAAACGCAGATCCAGGGGATTGTACTCTTTCAGAAGGCAGCGCACGGTGAGAACATTTCCCAGGGACTTCGACATCTTCTTCTCTTCGATATTCAGGTAACCGGCATGGAGCCAGTAACGGGCAAAGGGTTTTCCCGTAGCACCGCTGCTCTGGGCAATCTCATTTTCATGGTGTGGAAAGATCAGATCGGCCCCCCCGGCATGGAGATCGATCGTCTCGCCCAGGTGCTCCATCGCCATGGCAGAGCACTCGATATGCCAACCCGGTCTGCCC
>JAAZPS010000311.1 GCA_012797095.1 Bacillota bacterium
CTGCAGGGTTACCGTCAGAGAATAATTGATCATCATGGTGCAGCCGCCGATAGCGCCGCCGCCCTCGATCTTTCCCCGGCGGCGCTGGCCCGGGAGGCGGCCGAATCTGCCCGGCGGCGGGCCCGGCCGGGTCTGCGGCCGGTGATCAATGCTACCGGGGTGGTCCTGCATACAAACCTGGGGCGCTCTCCCCTCGCCGCTGCGGCGGCGGAGGCTGTGGCCGGGATCATGGAGCGGTACTGCAATCTGGAGATCGACCTGGAAGAGGGGATTCGCGGCTCGCGGCAGGCTCACCTGGAAGGGCTCCTCTGCGATCTGACCGGGGCGGAGGCGGCGGTGGTGGTAAACAATAATGCTGCTGCTGTTTTCTTGATCCTGAACAGCTGTGCCGCCGGCAAAGAGGTGATCGTCTCACGGGGGCAGCTGGTGGAGATCGGCGGTTCCTTCAGACTTCCCGAGGTGATGGCAGCCAGCGGAGTTCGCCTGGTGGAGGTGGGCACGACCAACAAAACCTACCTGCGGGATTACGAGAGGGCGATCAACGATGAGACCGCTGCTTTGATGAAGGTCCATACGAGCAATTATCATCTGGTCGGGTTTACCGCTTCGGTAGAGGCCGCTGCTCTGGCCTCCCTGGCGCGGGCTCGCAATATTCTGGCGGTCGAAGATCTCGGCAGCGGTCTTCTCTTCGATCTGGCCCCCTACGGCTTACCGGCGGAACCGCGTGTTCAGGACAGCATCGCTGCCGGGTTGGATCTGGTTACCTTCAGCGGCGATAAGCTGCTCGGCGGGCCCCAGGCGGGGATCATCGTCGGTCGGCGGGAGCTTGTCCAGAAGATCCGCACCAACCAGCTGGCCCGGGTGCTGCGGGTGGACAGGCTCATCGTAGCGGCTCTCGAGGCGACCCTGCGACTTTACCTCGATGAGAGGAAGGCTGTTGGGGCAATCCCGGCCTGGCGGGCGTTGACGCTCCCTCTTTCCCGGATCAGGGAGCGGGCCGAAACCCTGGCCGCCTCGCTGATGGAACGTTTCGGCGGGGCGGGGGTGAAGCTCTGGGAAGGCAGCTCCCGGGTCGGGGGCGGTGCTCTGCCGGCGGCCGAGCTGCCGACAGTGCTTCTTTCCTTGCAGGTTCCCGGCCTGGAGATATCCGCGCTGGCCCGGCGCCTGCGCTGCGGCGATCCTGCGGTGATGGTGCGGCTGCAGCAGGAAAGGCTGCTGCTCGATCTGCGCACCGTTGACCCCGGAGAGGACGCCCTTCTTCGGCAAGCGATCCTTGCCGCGGTGGATGACGGAGCTTCCGGGAACTGATCGCCCTCTGTTTTCCAGCTGTTTTGCAGAAGTGAATATGAAAGGCTGGTTCTCTTGAATAATCTCATTATCGGGACTGCCGGGCATGTCGATCACGGTAAAACCGTATTGATCAAAGCGCTGACTGGGGTTGATACCGACCGGCTGCGGGAGGAAAAGAAGCGCGGCATCTCCATCGATCTAGGATTTGCTCCCCTTGAACTTCCCGGCGGGCGTCTCGCCGGAATAGTCGATGTTCCGGGACACGAGCGCTTCATCCACAATATGCTTGCCGGTGCTGCCGGCATGGATCTGGTGCTGCTGGTGGTTGATGCTACCGAGGGGATCATGCCGCAGACGAAAGAGCATCTCCAGATCCTTGAGCTGCTGGGGCTGCGTCAGGGGATCGTCGTGATCACCAAGATCGATCTGGTGGATGCAGAATGGCAGGAGCTGATCCGGGAAGAGATCGCCGAGGGGCTGGCAGGAACGTTTCTCGCCGCTGCGCCCGTCCAGGCGGTCTCTGCCTTTACCGGCGAAGGGGTGGGGGAGCTAAAAGAGCTGATCGGCTCCATCACTAACGATCTCCCCCTTCGCGACGGCTCGGGACCGCTGCGGCTGCCCGTGGACCGCTCTTTCACCATTGCCGGTTTTGGCACCGTGATCACCGGAACGCTCTTCCAGGGCAGCGTCCGGCTGGGCGACAGGGTCGAGATCGTCCCGCCGGGCCTGGAGACGCGCGTGCGCAATATCCAGGTCCACGAGCATGAACAGCAGGAGGCACGGGCCGGGCAGCGCGTCGCCCTGAATCTGGCCGGCATCGAGAAGACCGAGGTTCGTCGCGGCAGCGTTGTCGTCTCGCCAGGCCGCTTCCGGCTGACCGGGCTGCTCGATCTTTCCCTCTCCCTGCTCCCGGAAGCGCCGCGGCCGCTCAAGAATCTTGATCCGGTCCATCTCTTCCTGGGAACCGCCCGGGTGGTGGCAACAGTGCTGCTGCTGGACTGTGAAGAACTCAGACCGGGAGAAAAATGTTTTGCTCAAGGCCGCCTGAGCGCTCCCCTGATCGCCGATCGGGGCGATCGTTTCATCATCCGCTCGTATTCGCCGATGACCACCATCGGCGGTGGGGAGGTGCTCGATCCCTCCCCCTCCCGGCACCGCCGTTTCCGCCGGGCTTCCTTTGCCCATCTGGCGGAGCTGGAGCGCGCTCCGGAGGCCGGGGGAGATGAAGCCTTTGTCTGCCGGAAACTTTCCGAACTCCTCATTGCCGATCCGGCCCGTCTGGCCCTGGAGACCCGCCTCGACGAGAAGAAGCTGGAAGGCCTTTTGGCAGGGCTTTTACGGGAGGGGGCGGTCGAAAAACTGGGCCGCAGCTATCTGGCCCGGGAAAGTCTGGTCCTGTGGGAGCGCCGGGTGCTGCAGGAGCTGGGGGAATACCACCGTCGCCATCCCCTGCTGCCGGGTATCTCCAGAGCACAGTTAAAGGGAGTTTTGCCCGGAGAGCTGGGCCTGCGGGAGTACGATCTTTTTCTGGAGAGGCTGCAACAGGAGGGCCGGATTCAGCTCAGGGGCGAGCTGGTCAGCGAGAAAAGTTTTCTGCCCCGCCCCACGGCGGAGACAGAGACCGAATTGGATAGGTTGACCGGGATCTATGCCGAAGCATCGTTCCAACCGCCCACGGTCAAGGAGGCTCTGGAGCGTGCCGCGATCAGCGACCGCGATCAGGAAAGTTACTACAGCTACCTCGTAAATTGCGGCGATCTGATCAAGATCAACGAGCAGCTCTTTTTTCACCGCGAGACCTATGCGCAGGCGATTGCGCTTTTGCGCCGCCATTTTGCTGCTGCCGGGACCATCACCCTGGCCCAGTTTCGCGATCTGACCGGCAGTTCGCGGAAGATCGTGCAGCCCCTGCTGGAGCATTTCGATTATCGGAAGTTGACCCGCCGCGTTGGCGACCACCGCGTCCCGGTGAAAATAGCGGAGCCCGAGCGTTGATCTTCCTGTTCCGGTACAAGCCCGGCAGCCCGAGGGAGGTGTCCTGATTGCAGAAGAAAGAAAACCGCCTTACAATGATGACTTCAAGCGCCGGATGAGCGGCCAAGATCGGGCCCGAGGCCCTGGCACAGGTGCTGTGCTCTTTACCGCCCGTTGAAGATCCTGCTTACCTCAACCGGCATCAGCATTATGCCGATGCCGGCGTCTACCGGATCTCCGAGGAAAAAGCTCTGGTGCAGACTGTCGATTTTTTTACCCCAGTGGTTGATGATCCATATCTTTTCGGACAGATCGCCGCGGCCAACTCCTTCAGCGATCTTTATGCCATGGGAGCCCGACCGCTGACCGCCTTGAATCTGGTCTGCTTTCCTGCGGGCAAGCAGCCTTTGAAAATATTGGAGAAGATTCTTCTTGGCGGATTTGATAAAATAAGAGAAGCCGGGGCAGTTCTCATCGGCGGGCACAGTGTCGAGGATGATGAACCGAAATACGGTCTTGCCGTGACCGGGCTGGTCGATCCCCGCCGGCTGATCACCAGCGCCGGTGCCCGCCCGGGCGATCAGCTTATCCTGACCAAGCCCCTCGGCAGCGGCATCATTACTACCGCGATAAAGGGCGATCAGCTCACTGCCGGCGAGGCTGAAGAGACCCTGCAGGGGATGGCGGCCTTGAATGCCGGCGCCGCTGCAGCGGCGGTCGAGACGGGAGTATCGGCGGTTACCGATATCACCGGTTTCGGCCTTATCGGGCACCTCCATGAGCTTCTCACCGCCAGCGGTGCAGGCGCCGCTATCGACGGGGCGGCGGTTCCGCTTTATCCGGATACCGCAGCGATGGCCGCAAGCGGGATGATTCCCGGTGGAGCTTACCGTAATCGGGATTATTTCCAAAAGTGGGTCCGCCGGACGGAAGAAGGGCCCGGCGGCGATGAGCGGCAGATCATCTTTTACGATCCGCAGACCTCCGGGGGGCTTTTGATCGCCGTTTCACCCGAGCGGGCTCCCTTGCTGGGTGCTGCTTTGAAGAAAAAGGGCGTTGGGAATGATTGTATTGGCAGGATTATTGCAGATAAACCGGGGATGATTGCACTGTTGTGATGCTCAATTCTGATTCAAACCCAAAAAGGGTCAACAACAACTTTCCAGTAGCATTGAAAAGAAGTAAAACACAACAACGGCCCTTGGTGAATCAACATTGCGTACTGATAGCTAAAATGCTAACGATATCACATATTAGCTTCCAAATAC
>JAAZPS010000312.1 GCA_012797095.1 Bacillota bacterium
TCATCCAGGTAGGTGAGGCTCTCCCAGACATTGGTGCTGCCGTGCAGGAAGGTGCGATCCTCGGGACCGTAAAAAAGGTCGCGCCCCAACCCGAGCGTCAGCTCGGATTCCTCCGGATCAACGATTTTTTCCCCACATCCAGCCGCCATGAACAGAAGTAACAACCCCACTGCCAGGATCAAACAGAACAACGTACCTGCTCTTTGACGTTTCATGCGGTCATATAACCTCCCTTTTTTAATTGGAGGGACCGGGCAAGGCTCCCTCCCTTTGACAGAATATCGCTCAATCTTGCCCTTTTCCGGTCGAGCAACTTCCATTCACCCGAAAACAGGCCGCCCGCCAGCCCGGTGCCGCCCCGGTCAAACGCGGCTTTTCTTCGCGACACCGCTCCATCATCACCGGGCAGCGAGGGTGAAAACGGCACCCGGGAGGAAACGCAGCCGGATCGGGCGGTTCACCCGTTAACGGCAACGCTGCCGCGGCACCGAAAAGAGAGGGCTCTGCCGCCAGCAGGGCCTGTGTGTAGGGGTGCAGCGGCTCTTGTAGCCCTGCGGCGGGCAGCTCTTCGATAATCTGACCGCCATAGATCACCGCCACACGGGTGCAAAGATAGCGCACTGCCGCCAGATCGTGGGTGACAAAGAGAAACCCGGCCCGGCGGCTCTCCCGCAGATCGAGCAGCAGGTTCAACAGACGGGCCTGTACCGAAAGATCCAGCCCGGAGGTAGCCTCGTCGCAGAGAACCAGCACCGGATCTGCGACCAGGGCGCGAGCCAGAGCGATGCGCCGCTGCTGGCCGCCGCTGAACTCGTGGGGGTACCGCCTGCAGTCACCGTGTTGCATCCCCATCTCCAGTAGAATCCTGTTCACTTCCTCGAGACGCCGGCGTGAATCGAGTTCCGGTTTTAAATTTTGCAGCGGTTCCGAAATGATCTGCTTGACGGTCAGGCGGGGATTCAGTGAAGCGGCAGCCTCCTGGAAAACCGCCTGCACCTCGCGGCGAAACTGATCCAGTTGCTTCCCGGATCGCCCATTCATAAGTTTTCCCCGGAAATATAGTTCCCCGGAATCGGGGCGCTCGAGCCCCAGAAGCAGGCGCAAAAGAGTGCTCTTTCCGGAACCGCTCTCGCCGACCAGCCCCAACGCTTCGTGCTCCCGGACAGCGAGATCGATCCCGTCGACAGCGCGGATCGAACGGCTGCCCTGCCGGTAATGTCTGACCAGACCGCAACCTTCCAGGATGATCATGATAATTTCTCCAAAGCAGTAGCGGTGCCATTTTCCGGGGGTTCGATCCGGTGGCAAGCCGCCAGGCGGCGGTCCCCGGCAGCGGCAAGGAGGGGCCGTTCCCACCGGCAGCGGGGCAAAGCCTGCGGGCAACGCGGATGAAAAGCACAGCCGGCAGGCGGTCTGACCGGAGACGGCGGAGAGCCCTGTACCGGTTGCAGCCGCTGGCCCCGTTTGAAGGATGGGTGCGAACGCAGCAGCGCCGCGGTATAGGGGTGCCCCGGTTCGCGGTAAAGCTCACCCAAAGGACGGCACTCCACAATACGCCCGGCGTAAAGCACCGCCACGCTGTCGGCAATCGCCGCCGCTGCCGCCAGATCGTGGGTGATCAGCAACAAGGAGAAGCAGCATTCTTCGAGCTGCCGTTTCAGTTCGCTCAAGATCTGCCGCTGCAGGGTGACATCGAGGTAGCTGGTCGGCTCATCGGCGATAAGCACCCGCGGATGCAGGGTCAGGGCCAGGGCGATCGCGGCACGCTGACGCATCCCCCCGCTGAGCTGAAAGGGATAACTGTGATAAACCCTTCCTGCAGGCAGACCGACACCGGATAGCTGCGCTGCCGCCTTTTCTCGCGCCTGTGCCGGGGAAAGCTTGCTGTGAGCGAGAATCGTCTCGGTGATCTGCCTTCCAATGGTAAAAACAGGATTGAACGAGGCCAGCGGATCCTGAAAGATCAGGGCAATCTCCTCCCCCCTGATCTGACGCATCTTCGGGCGAGGCAAGGTCAGCAGATCGCAGCCGCCCAGAAACACTTTTCCATCGGTGATCCTTCCCGGCGGCGGCACCAGCCGCAGCAGTGATAGCGCGGTCACACTTTTACCGGCACCGCTCTCGCCGATCAGGGCAAGGCAGCGGTTTCGCTGCAGGGTAAAGCTGAGCCCGTCGACAGCGCGAATAACCCCGGCGGGGGTTGGGAAATATGTCGATAGCCCGTCAACCCGGAGTACTGCTGTACGCTCCACGCTCAATCAAACCCTCCCCCTTTCAGCACCGCTGCAGCAGGCGGGGGCTCCACCCCAGCGGCAGTGCTGCCGCTGTATCCCTGCGGGTCCAGGGCATCCCTGAGACCATCTCCGAGCAGGTTGAAACCGAGGACTGTCAGGGCGATAGCAGCTCCGGGAAGAACCATCAACCGCGGGGCTGTTTGCATGAAGGGCCTGGCCTCGTTGATCATCGCCCCCCATTCCGGCAGCGGCGGCTGGGCACCCAGACCCAGGAAGGAAAGCGTCGCTATGGCCAGGATAAGTTTGCCCAGATCGAGCGTGGCCAGGACCGCCACCGGCGGTAGGATATTGGGGACAATATGGCGCCAGAGCAGCACCGGGCCACGGCTGCCGCAGACCCGCGCGGCAGCGATATATTCTGTCTCCTTGATCGAGAGAACCAGCCCCCGGACCATCCGGGCATAACCAACCCATGAAACCAGCGCCAGCGCGAGGACCGCGTTCAGCAGCCCCGGCCCCATCACCCCGATCACCACCAGTACCAGGACAAGGTTGGGAAAAGCGAGAACGATATCGACCAGACGCATGATCAGATTATCAACAGCACCGCCGTAGTACCCGGCCAGCAGCCCCAGCGAAACACCGATCGCCAGGGTGATCGCAAGGACGGTTAGCGAATATCGCAGCGTAATCCGGGCGCCAAAAAGAAGCCGTGAATAGAGGCAGCGTCCGAGACTGTCAGTTCCCAGGGGGTACTCCTTGCCCGAAGAAAGCAGTTTCTCTCCCAGAGAGACTGGTTCCGGATCATGCAGCGCCAGAAAAGGTGCCAGGATTGCGGCCAGAAAGAGCAGCCCCGTCAGTAAAAGGCCCAACAGCGCCGCTGGATCACGCCGCAGCTTCGTCATCGTTCCCATTTCAGCTCAGCCCTCCCCGCCCAGCCTGATTCTCGGATCGAGAAAGCGGTATGAAAGATCGACCGCCAGATTCACCAGGACAAAGATCAGCGCCATCAACAGGGCATAGGCCTGGATAACCGGGATATCCCGGTTGAAGATGGCCAGAATGGCCAACCGCCCCACCCCCGGCCAGGCAAAAACCTGCTCGACAACCGCGGTCCCGCCGAGCAAACCCCCGACCGTGATCCCGAAAATGGTCACCAGCGGGATCA
>JAAZPS010000313.1 GCA_012797095.1 Bacillota bacterium
CGCAGGCTCATCCCCATGGGCACCTCCACCAGCCCGGTGTTGTTCACCTTGCCGGTGAGTGAAAAGATCATCGTCCCCTTGCTTGTTGCGGTGCCGATCTGCCGGTGCCAGGCGCCGCCGCGCTCGGTAATCATCGGAACGGCAGCCAGCGTTTTGACATTGTTGATCAGGGTGGGCTTGCCCCAGAGCCCTTTTTCCACCGGATAAGGCGGCCGGGGCCGCGGGTTGGGCTCGCCGGAAAGCCCCTCGATGGAGCTGATCAGCGCGGTCTCTTCACCGCAGACAAAAGCGCCGCCGCCGCGGGTGAGCTGAAGCTCAAAATCAAACCCGCTCCCGAGAATATTGTCGCCGAGCAGCCCCGAGGCTCGGGCCTGCTCCAGGGCGATGGAAGCGTGCTTGACCGCCAGGGGATACTCGTTGCGCACATAGATAAACCCTTTTTTCGCACCGATGGCGTAGGCGGCAATAATCGCCCCCTCGATCACCAGGTGGGGGTTGCCCTCCAAAATACTGCGATCCTGAAAACAGCCCGGATCGCCCTCGTCGGCGTTACAGATCAGATATTTGGGTTCGCCGGAAGCTTCGCGGCAGAGCTCCCATTTGCGGCCGGCGGGAAATCCGCCACCGCCGCGGCCGCGCAAACCCGACTCAACGATATTGGCGGCGACCTCGGCAGGGCTCATCTCTGTAAGCGCTTTGCTGAGGGCGCCGTAGCCGCCGACGGCGAGGTAATCTTCAATGCGATCCGGATTGATCCGTCCGTTAAGTCCCAAAATAAGGCGCTGCTGCCCCCGGTAAAAAGGAACCTCCGCTTCTGTCGATACCGTTTTACCCGTTGCCGGATCGATATAGAGCAGCCGTTCCACCAGCTCCCGGCCGGCTAAGGTGCGCTCGATTATTTCGGGGACATCTTCCGGCTCAACGCGGCAATAGAGAATATTGCCGGGCTCGATCACCATCAGCGGACCCTGTTCGCAAAATCCGTGGCATCCGGTGATCCTTGTTTTTACCGGCACGTTCAGCTTGTGCCGCTGGAGCTGCTCCTTCAGCGCAGCCACCACCGTGCGAGCCCCCGAAGCGCTGCAGCCGGTGCCGCAGCAGACGGCCACCGACAGGCCCTCCTGCCGCCCGGCGACAGTGAGCTGCTCCCTTCTTAAAGCCAACTCCTCCGGCGTTTTAATCGTCTTCATCTTGATAGGCCTCCAGCAGACGTTCCGCCTGACGAATGGTCAGATGGCCATGGTGATCGCCGTCAACAGAGACAAGGGGGCCGAGGGCACAGGCTCCGAGGCAATTGACCCGCTTCAGGGTGAACTTGCCGTCAGCGGTGGTCTCACCGGATTTGACCCCCAGGCGCCGGCTGATAGCATCCAAAATCAGCTCGCTGCCCCGCACGTGGCAGGCCGTCCCCAGGCAAACCTGAATTTCATGCTCACCGCAGGGCTCCAGATCGAAGCTGCGGTAAAATGTGGCGGCGCTGTAGAGATGGCTCAGGGGGATGGAGAGCTGCTCCGAGACCCTTTCCAGGGCCTCCCGGGGCAAATAGCGGAAGTACGTGTTGAGATCATGCAGAATAGCGACGATGGCCGTGCTGTCGCCGCGGTACTTGTCGATAATTTGATCCACTTGTTCTTTCATGGCATCCCGGCCGGCGGATTACTGCTCCCGCAAATATTCGACCAGAAACTCCCTCCTTTTCGTCCGGGCGAGCTGCGCCGTGGAGCTCAGCTGCAGAGCACCCGTGGGACAGCTCTCCACACAGGCGGGGAGCCGGCCCGCGGCCGCTCTGTCCGGACAGAGATCGCACTTGATCATGCTGTGGTCGTCGGGAGCCGCGGTAATCACACCAAAGGGGCACACCAGCACACACCATTTACAACCGATACAGAGATTGTCCTGCAGCACCACTGCACCCTCGACACCTTCCTTGATCAGGGCGCCGGTGGGACATATCCGCACACAGGGGGCCTCTTCACAATGGCGGCACTGCAGCGGCAGATTGGACTCACCGTAGCACTCCACGATAATCCGTTTCTGCGGCCGGGGATGCTCACCGATAGCCTGGAAAAGATCCTTACTCCGGGAATGCTCCACCGCACAGGCAATCTCACAACTGTGGCAGCTGATACATTTTGCTGAATCGACGACAATATTCCCTTTCAAGGCAAACCTCTCCCTTCCGGTAAAAATGTTTTATCTTTTGAAAAATCAAGAAGCAAAGACCACCTCCCCTTTGGCAGGATGACGATCCGTCGACGCCGCCGACACCCCAGGTGGAGTTCTTTTTACTGGTGCCGGGAGGCCCCAAGCGCGCAGACAGCGCCAACGGTTTTAGATTCGGTGGGCTTTCAAAGAGCTGCCGTCTTGTTCGAGTGAGGAACGTTTGATGCAACTGTACTTTAATTATACAGAATATAACGCAAATAACAAGAACAAATCCCCCGCTCATCGCCCATCGGGTTAATTGTAAAATGAATTGTAAGACGCGGTAGCGTCCTTCAACGACGGGAAAATGAAGTCAAGCCCTAAATTTAAAATATTTGCATGTAAACTGATGAGCCGCGGGGACGGATCTCCCGGCTCATTTCACCAGTGACGAGGTAAATGCGCTTGGGCAACTGCATTACCGGAGGTCCTAAAGATAGGAATTTGCTTTTGCCTGGAGCAATTATAGCAATTTTCTGTTATGGGTGTCAACCCAATATTTATCCATGCACTACCTTGGCTTGCATAATATGGCACAAGCTAAGGCTCAGGTTCCTTGTTTAGAACAAAC
>JAAZPS010000314.1 GCA_012797095.1 Bacillota bacterium
AAGGCCGCTTTTCTGCAGCAGGTGGACCGCCGGGTGATTGCACCCTTGAAGAAGGCCGCCGGTCCGGTGCTGGTCTGCGCCGATCACGGCACCAGCCCCGTTACGGGTAAACATCTGGGGGTGCCGCAGCCGTTTCTGCTGTGCGGCCACGATCTGAGGGGCGATCTGGGGACGCTGCCCGGGACCGCGGCGAAAGAACTGTTACTGGAGGGAGATAGATGGCCCGAGCGATCATGATCCAGGGGACGGCGTCGGATGCCGGAAAAAGTCTCATCTGCACCGGACTCTGCCGGATCTTCAGGCAGGACGGGTACCGGACGGCCCCGTTTAAAAGTCAGAATATGGCACCGGACAGCTTTACCACGGTGGAGGGACTGGCAATGGCGCGGGCCCAGGCCCTGCAGGCGCAGGCCGCCGGTCTTGAACCCTCCGTGCTGATGAACCCGATATTGCTCCAGCCCACCGGCGAGGCGGCCAGCCGGGTGATCGTGCAGGGCCGGCCCGTGAAGACGATGAGCGCTGCCGCCTACTTTGGCTGCAAGGAGCAGCTTCGCACCGTGATTCTGGAATCGTACCATAAGCTGGCCGAACAATACGAGATCATCGTGCTCGAGGGGGCCGGCAGCCCCGCCGAGATCAATCTCAAAGATGACGATATCGTCAATATGGGGATGGCGGCGATGGCCACTGCGCCGGTGCTGCTGGTGGGCGATATCGATCGCGGCGGCGTCTTTGCGGCCATATACGGGACGCTGGCTCTTCTAGAACAGGACGAGCGCGAGCGGATCAGGGGGGTCGTCATCAACAGATTCCGCGGGGATCTGGAGATTCTGCGGCCCGGCCTGGCCATGCTCGAGGAATTGATCGAGCTGCCGGTGCTCGGGGTGGTCCCGCAGCTGCCCCTGGATCTTGATTCAGAGAACAGCTCGCCGGAGCGCCGGGAAGCTCAATTTGACGCCCTGGCTGCGGCCCTGCGGGAAAACCTGGATCTGGAACAGATCTACCGGATCCTGGGGGAGCGGCCGCTTCTTAGACAGGAACAGGGGCCGTAACGGCCCGAACAATCGCCCCAGGGCAACAGGAGGTTGTGGACAATGTTACTGGAAGAAACCGTCGACAGGATCGGGGAGCTGGATGCCGGAGCCATGGAGGAGGCTCGCAGCTGCCAGAAAAATCTGATCAAACCATATGGCAGTCTGGGTATGCTCGAGGAGGTTGCGGTTCAAATTGCGGGGATCACCGGCCAGGTCAAGCCTCTCCTGGAGAACAGGGCCGTGATCACCTGCGCCGGGGACCACGGGGTGGCGGCCCAAAAGGTCAGCGCAGCCGACCAGGAGGTGACCCGGCAGATGGTTCAGGGATTTCTCGATGGAGGGGCGGCGATAAATGTGCTCGCCAGGCATGTCGGGTCCAGGGTGATCTGCGTGGATCTGGGGATGATCCGGGCGTTCGATGACCCCCGCCTGAAGGTGCGCCGGATCGGCCCCGGCACGGGCGATATCACCAAGGGCCCGGCCATGAGCAAAGAGCAGGCCCGATCGGCCGTGGAGGCGGGGATCGAGGTAGCCGTTGCAGAGATCGGGAAGGGGGCGCAGCTGCTGGCCACCGGAGATATGGGCATCGGCAATACCACCCCCAGCACCGCTATCCTGGCCGCCTTCACCGGTTTCCCCGCTGCCTTGATCACCGGAAAGGGAACGGGCATCGATCACGAAGCGATGCTGCGAAAGGGGCGGCTCGTCCAGCAGGCCTTGAAGGTAAACAGGCCCGATCCCCGGGACGGCCTCGCCGTTCTGGCCGGGGTGGGCGGATTCGAGATCGGGGCCATCGCCGGCGTCATCCTCGGCGCCGCCTCCTTGCGGGTACCGGTGGTGATCGACGGCTTCATCTCCGGGGCGGGAGCGATGATCGCCCGGGTGCTGGCGCCGCGCTCCGTGAATTTCATGCTCGCCTCGCACCTCTCGGAGGAGCCGGGCCACAAGGTTATGTTAACCTGGCTCGGGGTTCGCCCGATGCTGCAGATGAATATGCGTCTGGGAGAGGGCACCGGGGCGGCCCTTTCATTTACCCTGATCGACGCCGCCCTGAAGATAGTCAGGGAGATGGCCACTTTTGATCAGGCCGGCGTCTCGGACAGCGGGCTCCGCTGAGCAAAACCGGGTACAGGATCGCGCCCGCCGATTGCAGGAGCGGATGCGGCCGGACTGTCAGCGGTCCGGCCGCATCCGCAGAAGCGATCACCCGCTATCGCTGTGGGCCCGGTGATCGGATGAGATAATCCGGGCATTCACTTCTCATCGGTAGACAGGAGCCCGGCTCCGGGCAGAATCCCAAGGTTGGGATCAACAGCTGTACCGCGGCGGTAAGCTGCAGCAATATGACCAGACCGATGCAGCAGGTTATCCGGTGCCGGCCCGAAACAAAGCACTCCAGGCAATCGAGGTAGATCTCCGCGCCGGCCTCGATACGTTGATCCCGGACCTGGGAGCCCACCTCGAAAATGCCCTCATAGAAGATCGGCGGCGCGGTGATGATCCTGGGCCCGCCGTGATCGACAAATTTGATTGTACAGTTGTAGTAGAAACTGATCCGGACCCGCTCCGTCCCCGCAATCTTTTCAACCCTGAAGGGATGTTCCCGGTCAACCACGAGCTTTGCCTGGAGAGGTTGCACCTCGAAGATCTCCCCCCTGACGGAAGCCGCAACATCGAATACCTCTTCAGCGACCTGGAATTTTTGGCAGCGCCAGTATATCTTTCTCGCCGTGATGCACTCCATCTCCACGGGGGATGGCAGGGGCGGCTGCTCCAACCAGGGAATGAAATTGATCCTGTCGCTGACCGGATTTCCGGCACCATCCGGGTTCAGCAGGGGGTGGTACGGTCCGCTGGCATCGCCCCACCAGTTGTTGAGCGCATCGATAACGGTGGCGGTCTCGTTAAATGCACCCCACAGGTTATCCTGGATGATATTGTTTTCCAGATGGGGCTCGGCCTTGCCGGTGGGGTTTCCCATAAAAACATTGCTGACAAAGACCCCCGCATTGCCGTTTTCAAGCAGCTGGTTATCGCTGATCAGGGGTTTGAGGGCATAGGGGTCGGG
>JAAZPS010000315.1 GCA_012797095.1 Bacillota bacterium
AGTCTTGTTCGCTCGATTTTTCGCTTCAAGAAGGTGGGGTTCCACTTTCCCCCGGGAACCGATCTGCGGCTGGGGGAACTTTATGTGATGCGGCTGATCGCCGAAAACGCACTTGATTCTGCCGAGAATGTCTATGCAGCCGATATTCAAAACGGACTGCACGTCTCCAGGCCCGCCATCTCGCAGATGCTCAACTCCCTGGAGGAGAAGGGCTATATCCGCCGCGAGATAGACGGGCGGGATCGCCGCAGGTTACTGCTCACCCTGACAGCGAAAGGTGAAAAGATCATGCAGGTGATGAAAGGGCATGCCAACCGGGTCATTGCCGAGATCATTTCGCGTTTCGGCGAGGAAAATACCACCCGGCTGATCGGCCTGCTCAACCGCTTTGCCGACATTTCCGATGAACTGAAACTTGAAACTTTGACCGACCCGGAGAGGGTAACAGATGACTGACCTGGCCCGCTATCTAAGACCGTTCATCCTTGGACTGCTCATGGCAATTTTATTCCTGTTTGTCCAGGCCGTCTGCGATCTGAATCTGCCCAATTACATGTCCCGGATCGTGAATGTGGGCATCCAGCAGCATGGTATTGAAGAGAGCACCCCGGAGGCCATCTCGAAGGAAGGCTACGCTTTTATCACCGCCTTCATGACTGGCGGGGAAAAGGCCCTGATGGAGGCCGGCTACTCGCTAAAAGCGGGAGAGGACAGGAATCGGGAGGGGAAACCCTACCGGGAGATCTATCCGGCGGCAGCATCCCGGGAGATCTATATTCTGGACGATCGCGTCACGGAAGATTCCAGAACCGGGCTGGAGCTGGCCTTCGGTACAGCCACCTGGACCATAATCAATCTGCTGCGAGCGTATGCCGGGGAAGAAGAAAGCAGCGCCGGCATGGAATCTGTCGATATCCAGGGCACCGATCTGACCCGATTGTACCTGCTGCAGCCGCTGCTGGCGCAGCTGCCGCAGCAGACTTTTGATCAGGCCAGACAGCAGGCGCTGGCCATGGACCGCTCCCTGCTGACCCAGAGCGGCACCATGCTGACAACTGTTTTTTACCGGGAGCTGGGTGTGGATCTGGCGGCATATCAAAGGGGCTATATTACCAGGATCGGCCTGTTCATGCTTCTGATCGCCCTCGGGGGCGGTCTGGCCACTGTCCTGGTCAGCCTGATCGCCTCCCGCATTGCCGCCGCCGTCGCCCGAAATTTGCGCTACGATATCTTCAAGCAGATCGGCAGTTTCTCCCATGCAGAATATGATCGTTTTTCGACCGCCTCCCTGATCACCCGCTCCACCAATGACGTGATCCAGCTTCAGATGCTGCTCATCTTTGGCATAAGATTGATCTTCTATGCCCCCATTCTCGGCACCGGCGGTGTGATCATGGCCCTGCGGAAATCTGTTTCCATGGGCTGGATCATCGCCCTGGCCTGTATCGTGCTTGTCGGCTTGATACTGATAATATTTTCCCTGGTCATGCCGAAATTCAGGATGATGCAGCGGTTCATCGACCGGTTGAACCTCGTCGCCCGCGAAACTCTGAACGGCCTCATGGTGATCCGCGCTTTCGGCACCGGCATCTATGAACAGGAACGTTTTGACGAGGCCAACGATGACCTGACCGGAACGAACCTTTTCGTAAACCGCGTCATGGCTTTCACCATGCCGGCAATGATGCTGATCATGAACGGCGTCATGCTGATGATCATCTGGATCGGCTCGCACCGCGTTGCGGAATCCCAGATGCAGGTGGGCGACATGATGGCCTTCATGCAGTACGCCATGCAGATTATCATGAGCTTCCTGATGATCTCGATGATGTTTATCTTCATCCCCCGCGCCTCCGTATCGGCACAGAGAATTTCGGAGGTTTTGCAGACGGAACCGGTGATTGTCGATCCACCGCACCCGGCAGCGGTGGGCGAGGCGGACCGGGGGCTTGTTGAATTCAAGGATGTCAGTTTCCGTTACGCCGGCGCAGAGAAAGATCTTCTGGAAAATATTTCCTTCACCGCCAGACCCGGCGAGACCACGGCCCTGATCGGATCCACCGGGGCCGGCAAATCCACGATGGTCAATCTCATTCCCCGTTTCTACGATGTAACCGCGGGCGAAGTGCTGGTCAACGGGGTCAATGTGAAAGAATTTTCCCGGAAAGAGCTGCGCCGCCAGATCGGCTATGTCCCGCAGAAGAGCGTGCTCATGAGCGGCACCATCGAAAGCAACATCAGATACGGCAATGATGAGCTCCCCGAATCCGGGATGATCCAGGTTGCCGCGGTGGCGCAGGCCCTTGATTTTATCAACGAGAAAAAAGAGGGGTTCCAGTCGGAGATTGCCCAGGGCGGGGCCAATGTTTCCGGAGGGCAGAAACAGCGCCTCTCCATCGCCCGCGCGCTGGCGGTAAGGCCGGCCATCTATATCTTTGATGACAGCTTCTCCGCCCTCGATTTCAAGACAGACGCAGCGCTGCGGAGGGCGCTGAGGGATTATACCGGCGAGAGCACGGTCATCGTTGTGACGCAGCGCGTCAGCACGATCATGGAGGCAGAGCAGATCTATGTGGTCGATGGCGGCACCATCGTGGGCCGCGGCACGCATCGGGAACTGCTCGAAAGCTGTCCGGAGTACTACGAGATCGCCTCATCGCAGCTAACCGGGGAGGAGTTGGGCCATGCGCACTGATAACAGCACCGCAAAAAGGGCTCCGGGCGAAGGAAGGGGTTTCATGGGCGGCGGCGGACACGGAAGACACGGGCTGCCGGGCCCCGCCGAAAAACCGAAAGACCTGAAAGGAACCCTCGGAAAGCTGCTCGCCTATCTCGGCGGCTACCGGTTGGCCATCGGAGCGGTGATGCTCTTTGCAGTATGCTCCACGGTTTTTGCCATTGTGGGGCCCAAGATGCTGGGCCGGGCCACAACAGAGCTCTTCAACGGCATCATGGCGATGATCGCGGGAACAGCGGAGGGAGTTGACTTCGGTGCCATCGCCGTGATCCTTATCTGGCTGGTGGGACTTTACCTGGCCAGCGCTCTTTTCCAATTCATCCAGGGCTTTATCATGACCGGAGTCTCCAACAAGATTGCCTACAGGCTGCGCCGGGATATCGATGAAAAGATACACCGGCTCCCTTTTTCCTATTACGACCGGGTTACTGTAGGCGAGGTGCTCTCCCGGATCACCAACGATGTGGATGCGATCAATCACAGCCTCAGCCAGAGCATCACCCAGATCATCACCTCGGCCACCACCATCAT
>JAAZPS010000316.1 GCA_012797095.1 Bacillota bacterium
CGCCGTAATTCAACGCAAAATTCAGCGACATCCCGCTGTTATTCTCCGTGGCGGTGAGCCCCTCGTCGATGACCTCCCTGACCTGCTGCGGCAGACCCTCGGGATCGCCGAGAAGCCTGATCCGGATATTGTTTTTGACCAGATCCGGCAGCTCCGACTGCAGGTACTGCTCCGGCAGGCTCATCAGAAAATTGATCTCATCGGCGGGGCGGCGCCAGTTTTCCGTGGAGAAGGCAAACAGGGTCAGTGCCCTGATCCCCAGAAAATTGCTGAAACGGACCGTCTCCCGGACCGTCTCCACACCCTGCCGGTGTCCGGCAGAGCGGGGCAGCCCCCTTTCCCGGGCCCAGCGCCCGTTGCCGTCCATGATTATGGCCAGATGCGCCGGGATCCGGTGGCGGTCGATCGTCTGGAAGATCTCCTCTTCCCGCGGTTTTAGCTGCATTGCTCTCCCATTCACCTTTGTTTTTAGTAAGAGCGGCTCCCCGTAAAGGAAGAGCCGCTTTCAGGAAACCGCAGTCCTCCGGGTGCAGGGATCTACGCCCGCAAGACTTATACTTCTAAAATTTCTTTTTCTTTTGCCTCGAGAAGCCGATCGATCTCGGCTATATTTTCGTCGGTCAACTTCTGAACTTCTTCCTGGGAGCGTCTCCATTCATCCTCGGAGATAGCGCCGTCTTTCTCGAATTGTTTCAAGCTGTCGTTGGCATCGCGGCGGATATTGCGAATGCCGATCCGGCTTTCCTCTCCCTTTTTACGGATCTGTTTGACCAGCTCGCGGCGCCGCTCCTCGGTGAGCTGCGGGATGGCCAGCCGGATCACATTGCCGTCATTGATCGGAGTCAGCCCCAGATCCGATTTCAGGATCGCCTTTTCAATATTCCCCGCAGCGCTCTTGTCCCAGGGCTGGATCACCAGCAGCCGCGGTTCCGGGGCGGTGATCCCGGCCAGCTGGTTCAGCGGAGTGGGCGTATCGTAGTAATTAACCTCGATCCGGTCGAGCAGGGCCGGCGTGGCCCGCCCAGCCCGCAGTGTAGCCAGCTCACGCTGAAAGGCGGCGATCACTTTCTCCATACGCTCCCCTGCATCCAGATAGATCTCTTCAACCATGATTACCCACCTTTGATCAATGTTCCTATTTTTTCCCCCATGACCGCTCGCCGGATATTGCCCGGATGGAGCCCGAAGACGATCAGCCGGATCTGGTTATCCATGCACAGCGAGGCCGCGGTGGCATCCATCACCCCGAGGCCGCGCTTGATCACCTCGAGATAGCTCAGCTCGGTGAAGCGGCTGGCATTAGGAAAACGCAGTGGATCGGCGTCGTAGACTGCATCGACCTTGCCCTTTGCCAGCAGGATCACCTCTGCCTCGATCTCCGCCGCCCGCAGGGCGGCGGTGGTATCGGTGGAGAAGTAGGGATTCCCCGTGCCCCCGGCAAAGATGACCACCCGTCCCTTTTCCAGATGCCGCAGGGCGCGGCGGCGGATATAGAGCTCGGCCACCTGACGCATCTCCAGCGCGGATTGAACGCGCGTGTCAACCCCGTTGCGCTCCAGGGCGTCCTGCAGTGCCAGGGCATTGATCACCGTGGCCAGCATCCCCATGTAATCGGCGGTCGCCCGATCCATCCCGGACTGGGCTGCTGCCGCGCCGCGCCAGATATTGCCCCCGCCGACAACGATGGCGATCTGCACCCCCGAGGGGAGCAGACCTTGAAGCTCCCTGGCGATCTCTTCAACCACCCCGCGGTCGATCCCGAAACCCTGCTCACCGGCGAGCGCCTCGCCGCTCAATTTCAAAACGACCCGCTTATAGGCAGGCATTTCCAATCTTTAACCCTCCAAGTCTATTCGACAGCTTTTAAGAGCAATCCTTTTTTTTGGATAAAAAAAGAACACGCCAGCGTGTTCTTAAATTTCAATTCTCCCCGTCTGCCGCTTCGCCGACGGCAAAACGGGCATAGCGCCGGATGACGATATTCTCACCGATCTTGGCGATGAGCTGCGAGAGCAGATCGCGGACGGTGAGATCCGGATCCCTGACATAGGGCTGCTCCAGCAGACAGTTTTCCTGATAGAATTTGGCGATGCGCCCTTCGACGATCCGCTCGATCACCTTTTCCGGTTTACCCTCCCGGAGCGCCTGGCCGCGCAGGATCTCCCGCTCCTTCTCCAGCTCCTCCAAAGAGATCTCCTCCCGGTCGATATAGCGCGGGTTGGAAGCAGCTACCTGCAGACAGATATTGCGGACAAATTCGCGAAATTCATCATTGCGCGCTACAAAATCGGTCTCGCAGTTGACCTCCACAAGAACACCGATCTTGCCGCCGAGATGGATATAGGAATCGACAATCCCCTGCGCTGCCACCCGACCGGCGCGGCGAGCGGCGGCGGCGAGCCCTTTTTCCCGTAAAATAACGATCGCTTTCTCCTCGTCTCCCCCGGCTTCCTGGAGCGCTTTTTTGCAATCCATCATCCCGGCGCCTGTTTTCTCGCGCAGGGCTTTGACAGCCTTTGCCTCGATTTGCATCATGATCTCCTCCTACTGACCTGTGTTGCTCTGTCTGCAGCAGTCCTATTCCGACGATGCTGCGGTCTCCCGTTCCTCGCTTTCAGGGGCCTGCTCCGCTGCCCGGGCAGCGTCATCTGCGGCCGCCTCGGCGGCCTCTTCAGCCTGACTCGCTTCCATGATATGCCTGCCCTCGACAACAGCATCGGCGAGCAGCGACGTGATCAGTTTGATCGCCCTGATGGCATCGTCATTCCCCGGGATAATATAGTCGATCTCATCGGGGTCGCAATTGCTATCAACGATGGCGATGATGGGGATGCCGAGTTTGCGCGCCTCGGCGACAGCGATCCTCTCCTTGCGCGGATCGACCACATAGACTGCATCGGGCAGTTTCTTCAGATTGCGAATTCCGCCGAGGAACTTGAGCAGCTTGGCATGCTCGTGCCTCAACCCGAGGACCTCTTTCTTGGGGAGCAGCTCAAAGGTGCCATCCTCCTCCATCTTTTCCAGATCGTGGAGTCGCTTGATCCGTTTGCTGATCGTCTGGAAGTTTGTCAGCATCCCTCCGAGCCAGCGCTGATTCACGTAATGCATCCCGCATCTCTCTGTCTCGAGCCTGATCGATTCCTGCGCCTGCTTCTTGGTGCCCACGAAGACAACATTGCCGCCCCTGGCAGCAATGTCACGGACAAAAGCGTAGGCCACATCCATCAGCTTGACCGTCTGTTGAAGATCAATGATATAGATCCCGTTGCGCTCGGTGAAGATGAACCGTTTCATCTTCGGGTTCCACCGGCGGGTCTGGTGCCCGAAGTGAACCCCCGCTTCGAGCAGCTGTTTCATTGTCACAATTGCCAAGATAACTCCTCCTTTTGGTTAAACCACCGCTTCCCCTCCCAGCCTTTTCCGCAGCCACAGAGGCTGACCCGGTGAGGCTCCGGGAGCGTGCGTATTTAAATTGTCCAGCGGTAGTATAGCATAGTTAACCCGGGAAGGCAATTCCGGGAAAA
>JAAZPS010000317.1 GCA_012797095.1 Bacillota bacterium
ACAGCGCCTTGCGGCCGCTCAGCGCAGCGGGCCGCTTTTGCGAAAATGGTCCAGAACGCGGCGCTCCAGCCGGCGGATGAACCGGGTCCAGATAAACTCCTTATCCGAGATGGGGGCGACCAGGATCGTGTAGAGACCGAGGCGGTTGCCGCCCAGAACATCGGTGAAGATCTGATCTCCGAGCACCGCTGTCTCCGGGGCACCTAGATCCATGATCTGCAGGGCCCGGCGAAAAGCTCGCCGGCGCGGCTTGATCGCGTACCAGACCGCCGGGATACCCAGCTCCAGGGCCAGCTTTCCCCCCCGCTCGCGGGTGTTGTTGGAGACGATGCAGAGGCGGAAACCCTCCTCTTTGAGCCGCGCCAGCCACGAGGCCAGGCGCGGGTAGACCGTGCGATCGTACCAGGGCACCAGGGTATTATCCATATCGGCGATAATTCCCCGGATCCCCCGGGAGCGCAGCGCGGCGGTATCGAGATCGAAGATGGAGTCGAGCTGCTGCTGCGGATAGAGCAGCTCCAGAAATCTGTATTTCAACCGCCGGCCTCCTTCCTGCTAGCTGCCGCGGCCGGGCAAGCCGGAAGATCCCGGGCCCGACCCCTCGCTGACACTTTACCACACGCTGCGTCTTTGTGAAAGCTTCCCCAGTAAATGCTGAATATTTACAGATCCGCTTCACCGGGAAATGGAAATCGGATATGATTGATTCAGGAGTGAAGCGGTAAAAACGATCCGGAGGAGCCGATGGCGATGGAAAGGGAGCAGAGCCTGCAGCAGGGACCCCGTGACCGGGAAAGAAACGAACGGTGCAGAATTTTGGTGCTGCTGTTCATGGCGGCGCTCTATCCCTTTGTGGTGGTTCCCGGAGCGGTTCTCGGTTTTACCCTGCCCAAGTACACCGCCCTGGCCCTGGCTGCCGGGATCGCCCTGATTCTGCTTCTGACGGGCCGGCAGCCTCATCTTGACCGCCGTCTCCTGATCCCGCTGGGGCTATTTCTCCTTTTCCTCCTCACCGCCACCATTTTGGCGCCGGATCCGTACCTGGCCTGGTTCGGATTGTATCGTTATACCGGGTTTTGCACGTACCTTTTTTGCATCATCCTGTTTTTGCTCGCTGCCGGCTGCCGCGGACCGGCTCAGATCCTGCGGGTCCTGCAGTGGATGAGCGCAGCGGCTGCCCTGGTCTCCTTGATCGGCATTCTGCAGCACCTCGGTTTCAATTTTATCCCTCATTATTTCCACGGCAGCGGGCATCCTTATGCCACCATCGGCAATCGCAACTTTCTGGGGACGTACACCGTATTTATCCTTCCGGCGGCTGCATATTTTTATCTCCGCAGCGGCAAAACAGCCTGGCTGCTCTGCACGGCCCTGGTTTATGCCGGCCTGTTTGTCTCCGCCACCCGGGGCGCCTGGCTCGCCCTGCCGGTGCCCCTGCTGCTTCTTTTCATTCATCTAGGGAAAGAGCCGGGTGGGCGGCGGTATATCCTGATCGTCTGCCTGACACTTCTACTTACCACGGCCATGCTGGCCCCGACAAACGACTGGCAGCTCCTGAAAAGGGCGGCCTCCATCCCGGAGCAGCTCGGTCAGGCTGTCGAGCTGCTCGACAGCGCCGGCTCGAATCGGCTCTATATCTGGAAAGAGACTCTCCGGTTGATTCCGGCAAACTGGGCTTTCGGGGTGGGGCCCGATCATCTGGATATACCGCTGGGGCCCGGCTACTACGCCGACAAGGCCCACAATATCTATCTGGAGATCGCTGTCACCATGGGCCTGTTCGCCCTGGGCTGCTATCTCTGGTTTCTGGCAACCTTTCTCAGGCTGCGCGGCTGGCGCCGGAGCAGCTCGGTCCTGCTCTTGATCATGATCCTGGCTTATCTTTGCCAGGGCTTTTTCAATATCGACGTGGTCGGG
>JAAZPS010000318.1 GCA_012797095.1 Bacillota bacterium
AGTGGGGAGGCGTCGAGCAGCGCCGGGTAAAGGTTCACCGGCCGCAGGTTGGCGAAAAGGCCCAGCTCCTTGCGCAGCGGCAGCAGTGCCGCCGCCTCCGGGCGTCGCTCCAGCGGCAGATGATCCCACCGGGGCCCCCCGATGGCCCCCAGGATGATCGCATCGCTTTCGCGGCAGAGCGCCAGCGTCTCCTCCGGCAGGGGGTGTCCGGTCAGCTCGATGGCCGCACCGCCCACCGGCGCTTCGCTGAAGGCGAAGGCCAGGTCGAAGATGCCGGCACAGGCCTGCAGCACCTTCACCGCCTCGGGAACGATCTCCGGCCCGATTCCGTCTCCGGGAAGCACGGCGATCCTAAACATCTTCTTGCACCTGCCGCCGGATCCGGTTGATCAGCCCGCCCGCCGCGAGGATCTCGGCCATGAACGGTGGTATCGCCGTGGCCCGGTATTCCTCGTCCCGGGTCAGGTTCTGGATCCGCCCGCCGGCCGGATCAATCCGGATCCGGTCGCCTTCCCTGATCTTGGCCGCCGCTTCCGGTGATTCGAAGATGGCCAGCCCGATATTGAAGGCATTGCGGTAGAAGATGCGGGCAAAGGAGGCGGCCACTACCGCCCCGACCCCGGTCCCCTTGATCGCCAGGGGGGCATGTTCCCGGGAGCTGCCGCAGCCGAAATTTTTCCCGGCGACGATGAGATCGCCCGGTTCAACCTTTTCCTGAAAACCGGGATCGGCATCCTCCATGCAGTGTCCGGCCAGCTCCTCCGGATCGGAAGTGTTGAGATAGCGGGCCGGGATGATCGCGTCCGTATCGATATCGTCGCCGAATCTCCAGACCTTGCCTTGAATGTTCATCTATTCGACCTCCCCGGGGCCGCCCAAACGGCCCAGAATCGCTGAAGCTGCCGCCACCGCCGGGCCGCTCAGGTAGATCTCGCTCTCTGGATGGCCCATCCGGCCGGCAAAATTGCGGTTGGTGGTGGAGACCGCCTTCTCCCCCCTGGCGAGGACGCCCATATGGCCGCCCAGGCAGGGCCCGCAGGTCGGCGTGCTCACCGCGGCGCCCGCTTCGATAAATATCTCGAGCAGCCCCTCGGTGAGGGCCTGCCGGTAGATCTCTTGCGTCCCGGGGATGACGATGAGGCGCACCCGGGAATCGACTCTTTTGCCCCTGAGGATCCCGGCCGCCTGCCGCAGATCCTCGATTCGGCCGTTGGTGCAGGAGCCGATCACGGCCTGGTCGATCTGCACAGTGCCGGCCTCGCTGACCGGCCTGACGTTTTCCGGAAGGTGGGGGAAAGCCACCTGGGGCTCGATCGCGCCGATATCGAACTCCAGCACCTCGCTGTAACGGGCCTCCTGATCGCTCCGGTAGAATCTGTACGGCCGCCGGGCCCGTTCCATCACGTAAACTTCGGTCTTCTCATCCGGGGCGAAGATGCCGTTCTTGGCACCGGCCTCGATGGCCATATTGGCCATGGTCAGGCGCCCCTCCAGCGAGAGCGCTGCAACGGCCTCGCCGGTGAATTCGAGGGCCCGGTAGAGGGCCCCGTCCACCCCGATCTTGCCGATGAGGTAGAGGATCAGATCCTTCCCGCCGACCCAGCGCTGCCACTCTGTCCCCTTGAAGACAACCTTGATCGTCTCCGGAACCCTCAGCCAGACCTCTCCCGTGGCCATGGCCGCCGCCAGATCGGTGCTGCCCACGCCGGTGGCGAAAGCCCCCAGGGCCCCGTAGGTGCAGGTGTGCGAATCGGCCCCGATGATCAGATCGCCTGGCAGGACCAGCCCTTCCTGGGGCAGCAGGCAGTGCTCGATCCCCATCCGCCCGATCTCGAAATAATGGGTGATCCGGTGGCGGCGGGCAAACTGGCGCATGATCAGGGCCTGCTCCGCCGATCTGATATCCTTGTTCGGGGTAAAATGATCCGGAACCAGGGCGATACGGTCGCGATCGAAGACCTGCTCGACCCCGCTCCGGTTGAATTCCGCTATGGCGATGGGCGCGGTGATATCATTGGCCAGGGCCAGATCGACCCGGGAGCTGATCAGCTCGCCCGGAACAACCCGATCGCGCCCGCAGTGAGCCGCCAGAATTTTTTCAGTAATGGTCATCCCCATCAGCTCTCTCCTCCGTCTCTGTTCAATCCTTCCATCACAGGCTCGCCCTTGGCCGGTCGGGCGCCTTCGCGCCGTTGTCGCCGTGGATGATCCGGTTGATCGCATTGAGATAAGCCTTTGCGCTCGCCTCGAGGATATCGGGGCTGACACCCCGGCCGGTATAGACCGTGGTCGTGCTGTTGGAGCGGACCTTGGCCGTCGCCTCGCCCAGAGCATCCTTGCCCGCGGTGAGCGCGTCGATGGCGTAGGAGACAAGGGTGCACTGGCAGCCGGTGATCTTGTCGATAGCTTTGTAGATGGCATCAACCGGCCCGTCGCCGCAGGAGGCGGCTTCGTCCACCTTCTTGCCATCCTTCTCCAGGCCGATGGTCGCCGTCGGGACCACGGTGGTGCCGCTGGAGATATGCAGGTAAGCCAGCCGGTAAACCTCGGGAACGTACAGGATCTCCTCTTCAACGATGGCCCGAAGGTCCTTGTCGGTCAGCTCCTCTTTCCGGTCTGTCAGGATCTTGAAGCGCCCGAAAACCCGATCGGTCTCCTCCTTGCTCAGCTCGTAACCCAGCGAGGTCAAGGTATCGCGGAAAGCGTGGCGGCCCGAATGCTTTCCCAGAACGATCGTGTTCAGGGAGCGCCCGATCAGCTCCGGATTCATGATCTCGTAAGTGAGCCTTTCCTTGAGAACGCCGTCCTGATGGATGCCCGATTCATGGGCAAAAGCGTTCTGCCCGACGATGGCCTTGTTCGGCTGGACCTTCATTCCGGTCAGCTTGCTCACCAGCTTGCTGGTGCGGTAGATCTCTTCGGTCCGGATGGCGGTCTTCCTGCCGTAGAAACTGTGCCTGGCGTAGAGGGCCATGACGATCTCCTCCAGGGCGGCATTGCCCGCTCTCTCGCCGATGCCGTTGATCGTGCATTCCACCTGGCGGGCCCCCGCCTGGATCGCGGCGAGGGAGTTGATCACGGCCAGGCCC
>JAAZPS010000319.1 GCA_012797095.1 Bacillota bacterium
CGGGGGGGTCGGGGTAATCGCCGAGGTGGACGGCTCGCGCATCCGGACCCGGCTGGAGCAGGGCTGGGTCAGCAGCGCCTCGGCGGAGCTTGATCAGGTGTTCGTTATGGCCCGAAGGGCGCTGGAACAAAAAAAGGCCCTCTCCATCGCCTACCATGGAAATATAGTTGACCTTCTTGAATATATTGTTGACCGCGGGATCAGGGTGGAGCTGATCTCGGACCAGAGCTCCTGCCACGCTCCATATGACGGGGGTTACTGTCCCCAGGGGCTCTCTTTTGATGAACGAACCCGCTTGCTGGCCGAAGATCGCTCCCGATTCAGAAAATTGGTTGACCGCAGCCTGCGGCGTCATTTCGAGCTGATCAGGGAATTGGTCCGCCGGGGTAGTTATTTCTTTGACTACGGTAATTCCTTCATGAAGGCGGTTTTCGATGCTGGGGTGAAGGAGATCTCCCGGAATGGCCATGATATCAGGGATGGTTTTATCTGGCCTTCCTATGTGGAGGATATCATGGGGCCGGAACTTTTCGATTACGGTTATGGACCTTTCCGCTGGGTCTGCCTGAGCGGCAGCCCCGAAGATCTGGCCAGAACTGACCGCGCTGCGCTTTCATCCATCGATCCCGGGCGGAGCCGGGTGGATCGGGATAATTACCTCTGGCTCCGGGGCGCGGGGAAACATGATCTTGTTGTCGGTTCGCAGGCGCGCATCCTTTACCAGGATGGCGCCGGGCGGGTGCGGATCGCCCTGAAATTCAACGAGCTGGTCCGGCGGGGCGAGATCGGTCCGGTGATGATCGGGCGCGATCACCACGATGTCAGCGGTACTGATTCACCTTTCCGGGAGACAGCAAATATCAGGGATGGCAGCAATGTTATGGCCGAGATGGCGGTACAATGCTTTGCCGGGAACGTGGCCCGGGGGATGACCCTGGCCGCCCTGCATAACGGCGGTGGCGTCGGGATCGGCAAGGCCGTTAACGGAGGTTTCGGGCTGCTTCTGGACGGCAGCGAAAGGGTCGACGGGGTGATCCGCTCCGCCCTGCTCTGGGATGTCGCCTGCGGCGTGGCCCGCCGCGCCTGGGCCAGAAATGAAAACTCCCTGACGACAGGCCTTGAGTTTAACCGTGAATACGGAAATTCGGGGCAGATCACCCTTCCCTATACGGTCAGGGAAGAGCTGCTCGACCGCTTGCTCAGGTAAGATCGGCCAGTTTACGGTTGAGCGATCGCTTGTCTCCGGGCACCTTCCCGGAGACAAGGCGGGGGGCAGCGCTCCGCAAAAGCCCTGCCGCCCCCCGGACCGAAGCGCGAAGAGCCGTCCGGATCTGCGAAACAGGAGCCCCAGGGCCGACTTTGCGCGTCCCGGTACGCCAATTTCAAGATCACAGGAGAGGGCGGAGGATTATCCGGCGGGCATGTTGAATACTTCGGCATGATCACTCCAGATTCAAGCAGTCAACTATTTGCCCATATTCCGGAGAATCTTTTTTCGGTTTTTACCGGACCGCTGAAAGAGCTGCATGCAGATCTTCTATTCCTGGTGTACGATCTATACCGGCGCAGTATCTATACGCTTCCCAAGGAGACGATCATCGATCTGTTTTGCGAGTATCTCGAGAGCAGCTCCGGGGAATGGCCGGCGGAGGATGATGATCCCGGAGAGGATGAGCCCGATCGCAGCCTTCGCGGTCGGGCCAACCTTCTTTTCCGCAAGCTGAACGAGTCCGGGTGGGTCGATCAGGAGCAGCACCCCGATTACAGTTACCGGGTCGCGATGCCCGATCATGCCCTGGCTCTTCTCGATACCCTGGACAGGATCCGCAGGGGCTACCGGATGGAGTACCGCGGTCGGATCCTCAGTGTCTATCAGAACCTGACCGGTGCGGAGGGTTTTTCCTACGTGGCCCTGCAGCAGGCGCATGAAGCTACGGCGGGGCTGATCGACGGGTTGAAAAGCCTCAGCCACAGCATCAAGAAATATACCGGGGAGCTGCTCGCGGTAAAGGAGCCGCGCGATATCCTGAGCCATATCTTCGATCAGTACTTCAGCGAGGTGCTCGGAGAGCAGTATTACCGGCTCAAAACATCGGAGCATATCTCCAAGTACCGCACCGGGATAATCGCCCGGGTGAAGGAGTGGCAGTCAAACCGGCCGGCGATCACCGGGCAGGCCCGGTTGATGGTCGAGGAGAGGCAGGCCTTGGAAAACCTGCCGGCGGAGAATCTGATTTACGAGTGGCTGGAATATATCGAGGAATCTTTCAGCAGCATGGATGAGCTCATTGCCGAGATCGACCGGCGCAATGTTCAGTATGCCCGCGCCGCCGTGGAGAAGCTGCGTTTTCAGCTGAGGCATGGCAAGGGAAGCGAGCAGTCGCTGCGCCGCGCCCTGCGCTACCTCTCCCGGGAGGCCCGGCGCAAAGGTGAACGTGAGGCGGTGGCTGCGGATATCGGCCGCCTCGTCCGGCTCTTTCCCCAGCGCTCCATCGATGAGCTGAGCATCAAGACGCCGCCCCGGCGCCGCAAGGAGCATATTCCCCGGCCGCTGCGCATTCCGGAGCTGCCCGGGGAGATCCGCCGGGCCAGGCTCGAGCATTTTCGCAAGCGGGTCCGGGAGGAGGTGGGGATCAAAGAGATCAACCGCTACGTGGAGGAGCTGCTGGCAGATCGGGACACGCTTCCCTTGAGTGAGCTGCCGCTTTACGGCAAGGAGCAGTGGATCCGGCTGGTCTATATCATCCTTTACAGCCGCTCGCGCCGGGCGAGCTATCTTCTGGCCGGGGAGCGGGGGAAGAGCGTGGCGCTGCGCAAAGGATCCATTATCGTCCCCGCCCTGTTTTTGCAGAGAAAGGAGCCCCGGAATGGTTCGGTTTGAAGAGCTTTACGAACAGTTGAGTGATAAAGAGAAGGCCTTTTTCAGCGAGATGGTGAACCGCCTACTGGCAAGGACATTCCTGGTCTACGAGCGGGAGGAGGACCGTCGCGGGTACCGCTTTGTCGAGCGGCACCTGTCCCTCTTTCGGTGGTACCTCGAGCTGGCCCACTGGGATCTTTTCCATGACCGGCAGCTGGCCGTGATCCAGCTCTACAACCGGGACGAACGCAACCGGCGCAATTTCTCCATTCAGGAGACGATATTTCTTTTTATCCTGCGCCTGATCTACGATGATAAGAGGCAGGAGCTGCGGCTGACCGATCAGGTTCTGGTGAGCGGTCAGGAGATCCAGGAGAAGTATCTGGCCCTGGGGATCAGGCAGCGGTTGCCGGCGCGCGAGGATATGCAGCGGATCCTGCGGCTCTTCGGCAGGTTTTCCCTGCTCGAGCTGAGAAAGGGTCAGTGGAGGGATCCGGAAGCGCTTTACCTGCTCTACCCTTCGCTGCTGATGGTGTTGAATACAGCGGATCTGGAATCCCTGGCCGAATGGCTCGGCGAGCAGGCCGCCTGGCCGGAGGAGGATCCCGAAGATGAAGATGAATTGGAGATCGACGATTAAATTGAAATCCGGGTGGTGTCTCTGGAAAAGATGCGTCTGCTGACGAAGATAAAGCTGATCAACTGGCATTTTTTTACCAACGAAACGATCCCTCTCGAGGGTAATGTTCTGATCTCCGGGGACAACGGCGCCGGCAAATCGACGCTGATCGATGCCCTGCAGTTGGTGATCGTGGCCGACCTGAGAAAGATCCGCTTCAATTCCTCCGCCTTCGAGGACCGCACCACCCGCGATCTGCGCAGCTATCTGCGCGGGAAAACCGGGGCGGAGGGAGAGGCTGCTTTTCTGCGCAATGAAAATTTCAGCAGCTATATTGTGCTCGAGATTACCCGGAGCACCACCAACAAGCCCTATCTGATCGGGGTGGTCTGCGATTACTATCATGCCACCGGTGAGGTGGAGCATCTTTTTTTCAGGATCGACGAGGAGCCGCTGCGCGATGAGCTTTTTTTCAAGGAGCCTCTCCTGCCGTACAGCCGGCGGGAATTCTTTGACTATCTCAAGGCACGGGGCCTGCGCTACCGCCATTACCGCAACGATCTTGGCAGATATATCGACGACCTGCGGCAGCTTTTTGGCGGAGCCAAGGAATCCTTCTTCTCCCTTTTCAGCAAGGGGATCTCCTTCTCCCCGATCACCGATCTGCGCAGATTCGTCTACGATTATATCCTCGAGGAGAGGGTTATCGATGTGGAGACGATGCGCGACTACTTCGAAAAATTTCGTGAAGTGGAGCGGATCATCGACGATACCAGAAAAGAGATCACCGCGCTGGAGCAGATCGAGGAGCGCTACCGCGAGATCGAGAAGCTCCGCCGCCAGCAGCTTCTGGGCGGCTATATGGTCAAGCGAGCCGGATGGGAGCAGCAGCGGGAGAGGGTTGCCCTGAAGATGGCCGGGCTGGAGCAGGCCGGGCGGGATCTCGACGAGCTGGCCGGACGGATCGAGCAGGATAAAAGGGAGCAGCGGGCTCTTGAAGAGTCGATTGCCCGATTGAAAGAAGAGATCGCTGCAAACGAAGCTTTCAAACAGGAGCAGGAGCTGGAGCGGCATATAAACGAGCTCAGAAGCGAGCTGGCCCGGTTGGGCGAACTGGAGAAGAATCTGGGCAATCAGTTCAAGCAGGAGGCCGCGGAGGAGTCGGAACTGCACCGGGTGATGCAGCAGCTGGAAGCGCCGCTGCCGCTGAGCCGGCCGCTGCTGGCAGCGGAGGAGAGCTGGGCGACTGCGGCCGGCGGGCCCGGGTGCGCCTTTCCGGAACAGTGGAAGGAGCTGGCGGGAAGCTGGCGGGAGGCCCTGCTCTGGCTGCATCAGCAGAAAAATCGCCTGACGGAGCAGGCCGGGGAGCACCGGGAGCGGATTGCCCGCCTCGAGGAATCCCTGCGCGATCTGGCTGCAGATCAGGTTCTCGGCCGGGGGTCGCCGACGATGCGGCTGAAGCAGGTTCTGGAAGAAGAGCTGCATTCTCCGGAGGGGGAACCGGTCCCGGTCGATATCTTCTGCGAGGCCGCCGAGATCCGCGATCCGGCCTGGCGCAATGCCATCGAGGGTTATCTGCATGCGCGGAAGTTCGATCTGCTCGTTCCCCCGGACTATTTCGCGGAGGCGCTGGCCCTTTACCGGAGAGAAAGAAGCGGCAGCGGTCTGGATGGCGTCGGCCTGGTGAACACGGCGCGCCTGCTTGAAGAGAAGGGGGCGGCCGCCGCGGAGAGCCTGGCGGCGGAGGTTGCCGCCGGGGTTGACTATATCGGGGCCTACGCGATCCGGCTGCTCGGCGGGGTGATCAAATGCCGCTCGGAAAGTGAACTGAAGCAGCATCAGACGGCGATCACCGCGCAGGGGCTGCTTTATCAGCGGCACAGCATCAGGCAGATTCCCCGGGCCCATTACGAGCTGCCCTATATCGGCAAGGAGGCGGTCCGTTTTCAGATTGTCCGCAAAAAAGAGGAGCTTCAGGAGGAGAAAATAAAGCTGGCCGGGGCAAAGCGGCAGATCGCCGCCTCCGCTGCGGTTGAGCACCTCGCTCATGACAAGATCGACCGCTACCGCACCTGGGCGGAGCAGGCGGCCCGGCTGGGAGAGCGGGTTGGACTGGAAGAGGAGCTGGCGATGCGGGAGCGGGAGCTGCTCTCCCTTGACTTCAAAGAGCTGGAGCGGCTCAAGGAGACCTTGAGCAGCCGGGAGAGCTCTCTTGAAAGGATCAATGAGCTGCTGGAGCAAAATATCGGTCAGCGTGGCGGACTCACGGAGCGGCTTAACGGGCTCCGCGAGACGATCGCGCTGCTCGAGCAGGCGGCGGCTGCGGAAGAGGCCGCTGTTGAAGCTTACCGGACCGGCTTGCCCGAACCGCTGCAGGAGGAATGCGCCGGGAAGTGGGCGCGCGAGGCGGCGCGGAAAAGTGCGGCGGAGCTGTACCAGAATTACAGCAGCAGTAACGAGGGCGCCGTTACCCGGATCGCCAACCGTTGGCCGACTCTGGTTGAATTGCGCACCGGCTATGGCTACAGCTTTCATTTTTCGGGAGATCCGGGGGCGGAGGATAACGAGGCTTTCCGGCAGCGGCACCGGCTCCTGGTGGAGAGCCACCTGCAGGATTACGAGGGCCGGGCGCGCGAGGCCCGCGAGCAGGCCGAACAGAGCTTTCAGGAGAATTTTGTCGCCCGGCTGGGTGAATTTATCAAGCTGGCCCAGGAGGAGATCAAGGAGCTGAACCGCGCCCTGAAGGAGATGCGCTTCGGGACCGATGCGTACCGCTTCAGCCTCACCCCGAAAAAGGATACCCGCCGCTATTACGAGATGATCATGGATACGGGGGTCTACCAGGGCTCCATCTTTCGCGAGACCTTCTTCCAGAAGTACGGCGAGACCATCACCGACCTGTTCAACGAGATCACCCGTGATGGAGATGATTTCCTGGAAAATGTGCAGACGCTCACCGATTACCGCTCCTACCTTGATTTCGATATCATCATCACCGATAATCTGAATCACAAGAGCTATTTTTCCAAAGTGGCCCGCGATAAATCGGGCGGCGAGACCCAGGTTCCCTTCTACGTGGCGATCCTTGCCTCCTTCTACCAGGCCTACCAGCTCTACCGGAAGAGCGATACCCTGCGCCTGGTCGTCTTTGATGAGGCCTTCAACCGGATGGATGCCGATCGCGTGGAGGAGGCTATTGTCTTCATGAAAAACCTCGGCTTTCAGGCGGTCGTGGTCGCTCCGACGGGCCGCATTCAGCTGATCGTCCCCTACATGAATACCAACCTCATCGTCATGCGCGACGGCTTCAACAGTTTCATCGAGCGGGTCAGCCGGAAGGATCTGGACCGATGGAGCTGAGTGCAATTCAGGAAAAGGTGCTCCATCTGCTGCTCGACCGTTGCGAGAGGCGGAAGGATTACGGGAGCAAGCTGAAGAGCCCCCGCCGCGTTCTGCTGCCGGTTAACCGGATAAATTTTCCGGATTATTTTCATGTCAGCGACAGCAGTTTCCGGTTCACCTTCAACCGGGAGCTGGAGGCGCTGGAACGGTGCGGCTGGGTGGAGCTCGACTGGGTCCGTTTTGACCGCGGCCAGACCCTGCAGCGGATCGCTCTGGTCGAACCTTTCCCTGAAATCTATAGCGCCCTGGGGCGGCCGCCCCGGAAACAGCTGTACCGGGAGGCGGCTGAATATCTGGCCGGATTTGCCAAAGGGGCTCCGGAAAGGCTGGCCGGTCTGTGTCGGGTGCTGGGCGAGCGCCTGGCCGCGCTTGAACCGCTGCCGCCGCCGCTGAAGGCGGAGCAGCTGGATCTGTTCCGGGAGCTGCTTCAGGGGCTGCAGGCCCTGTTCGAGGAGCGGGAAAGCGATATCGCCAGGCGTGTACTCAGCGTCCGGCTTTACGGCGATTCAAAGAGGTGGGAGCGGCTGGAAAGGGGGCTGCTCCAGCTGGCCCGGGAGTGTTGCCTTCCCCCGGAGGAGGCTGCACTCGATGATACCGCCCTGCTGGCCGAATACGGGATCATCGATCATCCCAGCCATATTCTGCTCTCCGGTCCCCTGAGCTTCGGCACTGCCCGGGGCGTGATCGAGCTGGCTTCCTTCTATCCCGATCTGGGCCTGCCGGCAGAGATGGTCCGCGATCTGGAGATCATTGACTGCAGGGCGGCGGCGGTGATCACGATAGAGAACAAGACCTCTTTTTACCAGTACCTGCGCGAAGGGGAGCCGGAACACCTGGCGATCTATCTGGGGGGCTATCACAACCGCGGCCGGCGCCTCCTTCTGGAGAAACTGTACCGCTATTTTCAGAAAGTGGGCCGGGCGGTCCCCTTTTATC
This sequence comes from Bacillota bacterium, assembly GCA_012797095.1. GTDB lineage: Bacteria > Bacillota > Dethiobacteria > DTU022 > DTU022 > JAAZPQ01. The sequence continues at coordinate 7,818 of JAAZPS010000319.1, forward strand.
ACTGGGGCGATCTCGATCTGGGCGGTTTTCAGATCTGGCATCACCTCAAAACGAGGACCGGGATCCCCTTCAAACCCTTCCTGATGGATCTGCCGACCTACCGGCACTGCTGTCATCTGGGCCGGCCTTTCGCCGGAACTTACCGGGACAGGCTGGCAGCCCTTCTGGAGGATCCCGCCTACGCGGTTTTTCATCCGCTCATCGAGCTGATGCTGGAAAAGGGGGTCCGCGTGGAGCAGGAGGCGGTCCCGCTCGGCTAGCAGAAACGGCGGATGCCGGCCCCGCCTTCGCCCGGAAGCAGGCCGCTATTTCAGGAAGCCGCTGATAATGGTCTCCTCCGCCTCTTCTTCCGATAGACCCAGAGACATCAATTTGATCAACTGATCCCCGGCGATCTTGCCGATGGCTGCCTCGTGGATCAGCTCCGCGGCGGCGTTTTCAGCCCAGATTTCGGGGATGGAGCGAACGACTGCGCGATCCATGATGATGGAATCGCATTCCACGTGACCGCGGCCCCTGGCGTGAGCGATCAGGCGCGGCTGAAAGAGCTGCTTGGAGCTGCCCCGGGCCACGGAGCGGGAGATGATCCGGGCGGTGCTGTCATCCCCGATCAGCTTGACCACGACATCGCTGCGCGCCTCCTGGGTGCCGTCTGTCATCAGCCGCTCGAACATGGCCAGCCTCCCGCCGGCTTCAACCTGGGCCTGCGTCTCCCGGACCGTATCATCGACCCCGCGGATCTGGATCAGCTCCAGCTCGGCAGAAGCTTCCTCCTCCACCAGGAGCACGGTCTTCGGGTTGAGGATCCGCTTTCCTTTCCCTTCACCCTCGCCGTAATGTTTTTCCGTGTAGTGCAGGATCGCGCCGCGCCGGATCAGGATCTCATGGATGCCGTCATGGCGCGCTTCGGCATGACCGGGGTTGTGAATACCGCACCCGGCGATCAGGAGGATCTCTGCACCCGCCCCGATCTCGATAGTATTGTAGACCCGGTCGGAGAGACCGGTGGCGGTGATAATGACGGGAAGATGAACCGTGCCTTTCGCGCCCGGCTCCACGATCACGTCAAGGCCGGGTTGATCCTTTTTCGGCCTGATCTCTATCCCCGGAACGGAGCGCTGTTCGATCCCGCGACCGTCCTTGCGGATATTGAAGGCGCCCGGCGGGGATTGCTGCAGGTCGGCGATGCGGTGAAGCATCTCTTTATCGAGAGCAGTCAGCATGGGGCATCCCTCCTCTGGGGCAATCCCGGCGGCAGCTGCAGCGGGTGCTTTCACGGATCTGGGGCCAGATCTCCGCCTGGCTGCCGCGCAGGGTGACAGTGCCGTCTTCCAGCAAGATGATCTCGTCGACCATATTCAGGATCTTCTCCTGGTGCGAGATGATGATGGTGGTGCCGTTAGGGCGGTGGCTTGAACCGATCACCTCGACGAGCTGCTCGAAACTCCATAGATCGATCCCCGCTTCGGGTTCGTCGAAGATACGCAGATCCGGATCCTGGGCGAGCAGGGTGGCGACCTCGATACGCTTGCTCTCGCCCCCGGAAAGGCTGGCGTCGAGGGGACGCTCCAGGTATTCGTCGGGGCAGAGGCCGATCTTCAGCAGCGGCCAACATTCATGGTTGCCGGAACGGCGCATGGCGATCTCCATCATATCGGTCACCCGCAGTCCTTTGAAGCGGGCCGGGTGCTGGAAGGCATAGCCGATCCCCTTGCGGGCGCGCTCCGCAATTCCCAGAGCGGTGATATCTTCACCCTTGTAGATCACCTGCCCGGTGGTGGGAAGATGGATCCCCATGATCACCCGGGCCAGGGATGATTTGCCGCTGCCGTTGGGTCCGGTTAGGGCATAGATCCGGCCTCTTTCAAAAGTGAGGCTGATCCCCTCCAGGATGGTGCTCTCTTTTTCATCACTCAAGAATTTCAAACCGATCTGTTTCAGCTCCAGCATGGCTGCTCTCCTTCCTGTGGGATGATCCTGCCGCAGCGGATCTACGGCGGCAGTCCCGGTGTCTCCGGAAAAAGATCTTCCACCCCTTCACCCCTTTCCGGATCTTCCTTCAGCCTGCGGGAAAAAGGGCGGCGCACCGGATTGGTCTAAAATATAGCATATCCTGCCCGCCCTGACCAGGAAAAAAGCGTGGGTCTATTCCACGGCCAGGATATAGTAATAGATCGGCTGGCCACCGTACTTGAGCTCCACCTCCACCCCGGGATGAGCTGCCTCCACCGCCCGGGCCAGCGCTTCCGCCTCGCTGCGGGTGATCTCCTTTCCGTAAAGGATGGTTACCAGTTCATCGTCTTCGCCAAGCATGCGGCAGATCAGCTCGAGGGTGGTGGGGGTGAGCTTCTCACCACTGCAGCAAAGGTCTCCGTCGTAGAGGCCGAGGAAGGAACCCTTGGCAACCTTTTTTCCCTCTAGAACTGTCTCCCTGGTCGCATAAGTGGCTTCCCCTGATTTGACCTGCTTCAGGCTTGCCTCCATCGAGCTGATATTGAGGGCGAGCGCGGCCTGCGGATTGAAAGCGACGAGGGCGCTTAACCCCTGGGCGATGGAACGGCTGCCGATCACCGCCACCTCCTTGGCCGACAGTTTCTGGACCTGGCGGGCGACCATCTGGATATTTTTGTTGTTCGGCAGGATGATCACCCGCTCCGTGGGAATCTGCTGCACCGCGTTGAACAGATCCTCCACCCGGGGGTTCATCGTCTGACCCCCGTAGACGATCTCATCGGCGCCGAGGTTGAGGAACAGCTCCTTGAGCCCTTCGCCAAAGGAGACGGCAATGATGCCGGTATCTTCCTTGCTCCTGGGCTTTCGGGGATCGGAGAGCGCGACCACGGTCTCAACGGGGGGCTGCAGATTGAAGATATGGCGGTGCTGATCGGTCATATTGTCGATCTTGATATCATGGAGGGAGCCATGGGCCGAGCAAAGAGACAGCACTGCACCGGGATCGGCGGTGTGCAGGTGCACCTTGATGATCCCGTCCTGTCTCACCAGAAGGAGTGAATCGCCAAGCGGCTCAAGCTCCCTTTCCAGTGCTGCCGCCGGAGAGCTCCCCTTGATGATCAGCTCGGTACAGTAAGGGTGGGCCAGGGCGGGGAGATTATCCGCCGGTCCTCCCTTCGCCCCCGGGACGCGTTCATCCCTGGCGGCAACAGTCGCTGCCCCCTTGCGGGCGAGGATCTCTCCGAGAGCGTGCTGTACGGCGAAAAGGCAGCCCTCCAGGAAAACGACCAGACCCAGGCCGCCGGCATCGACCACGCCGGCCTGCTGCAGCGCGGGCAGCATTGCCGTTGTCCGGGCCAGCGCCTCCCGGCCGCCCTCGATGGCGGTCTCGATAATCTGAATGAGATCGGCTCCGCTGCGTGCTGCGCTTCGGGCACCGCGGGCGGTTCCCCGGGCGACGGTGAGAATGGTTCCCTCCACCGGTTTGGATACGGCCTTGTAGGCATAGACAATGCCGTACTGGAAGGCCCTGCTCAGATCGGCGGTGGAGGCGACCTTTCTATCCTGCAGCCCCCTGGCGATCCCACGCAGCAGCTGGGATAGGATCACCCCGGAATTCCCCCGGGCACCCATCAGCGCGCTTGAAGCGGTTTTCAGGGAAAGCTCGCCGATAAGATCGCCCCGGTAAGCAAGTGCCGCCTCTGCTGCGGCTGCCAGGGTCATACTCATATTGGTTCCGGTATCGCCGTCGGGTACGGGAAAAACATTGAGCTCGTTGATCGTCTCCTTTTCCCGGTCAAAAAAGAAACTTGCACCGACGATCATTTTCTTAAAATCGGCCGCGCTGATCGCCAGTTCACTGTTGTTGATTCCTGTTCCTGTCAACTGGATGCCTCCCTCGGAAACCTTTCTCCTAGTCGCGCCCCCAGAAACCGATGCCGACCAGCCCCGGTCCGCCGTGGATACTGAGAACCGGGCCAAACTCTCTGATTCCCACGATGGCATGGGGTGCCGCCTGCAGAACCAGCTCCTTGATCGAGGCGGCCTCCTCCGGTGCGGCGCAGTGGACCACGGCTACCTGCAGCTGCTTTCTTTCCCGGGGCAGCTCGGCCAGCATTCTCTGGATGGCCCGGCGTCTGGTTCTGACCTTCTCAAAAACCTCGACCACGCCCTCGGAAAACCAAAGAATCGGTTTGATCTGCAGCAGCGATCCGAGCAGGGCCTGCGCTCCGCCGATCCGGCCCCCCCTTTTCAGATATTCGAGGGTGTCGGGAATAAAGAAGGAGCGAAGTTCCTTCACCCCCTGCTCCAGGGCGGCGGCGATGGTAGTCCGGTCAAGCCCCTCCTCGGCCCACCGGGCCGCCGCCAGAACCAGAAGGGCCAGCGGTGCTGCAGTGGTGGCGGAGTCGATCAGGGTAATTTTACCGGGATCAACCATGGCCGCAGCGCCGGCGGCGCTGTTGTAAGTACCGCTCAGCCGGGCAGAAACGTGGATCGAGATGATCTCCTTGCCTCTGGCAAGCAGGGCGGTATACGCCTCGGCGAAAGCACCCACAGCCGGTTGAGAGGTGAAGGGCATTTTCCTCGATCGGTTCACGCGGTCAAAAAATTCGGCGGCGTCGACCAGCTCATCATCGATGGACCCGTCCTCGAAGTTTACCGTCAGCGGAATTACCGTAATTCCGTACCGGGTTATCTCCTCCGGCGAAAGGTAGGCGGTGGAGTCTGTGACCAGCGCAATTCTATTCATCCTATGACCCCCTTGGCAGTAGATTGGATTTTCAACGAGCGGGCGGTAGATCCGGATCAGGTTGCCAGGGGAATCTTATTTTTCCCGGGGCATGCAGATGATCTCCTTGACGATGGTATCGAAAAAGTTGTTTGAATGCGCCGGAATGATCACGCAGGAGCTGTCGGCTCCCCGGCCGCTGCCGGCGATGGCGATGATCTCTTCGCCGTAAGGGATCAGCCCGGCATCAAGGGCCATCACACTGATCTCCACGCAGACCTTGACCCCCTGGCCGAACATTCGCAGGGCCGAGGCAACAATCTCTGCCGGATAGACTCCCTGAAATTTATTTCGCAGGCCGCGGTCGATGCCGGCCAGAAGATGGGTTGTGGTGAGCAGCTTGAGCCCCTTCTCACCCAGAGCAGCCCTCATCTCAGCAGCGATCTCATCTTCACCCGGGCCGGCAAAACCGATATGATGGGTTACACAGGTGATCTGAAAGTCCTTTCCCTTATCGCCGAGCTTCCTGGCGGTCTCCCCGCTGTTGGAGGCGATCACCAGTTGATCGATCTTCAGCTCGTCGGCTCTTTTCAAGGCCGCTTCGATGGTTGCGTCGGTATTGACGGGACCTCTCTCTTTCCAGTACATCTTTTTTGTTCCTCCCTCTGCAAAGCGATTCAAAGCTATTTTTCCTATCTTACCATAAAAATTTCATCTGACGGCATATAATTGTCCGCCAGGGTTTTGACGGCAGCAGGCCAGGCGGGTTTTAAAATAAAGGATCTTTAAAACATTCTGTCGAAATAAAAGTATGTTCCGGGGTCCGGGGAAAGAGCAACAAATATCTTAAGGAGCAGCGAATAATGAAATGGCATGATCTTTACAAAAAGAAACTTATCTCTGTAGAAGATGCGGTCAAGGTGGTCCGTTCAGGGGATCGAGTGGTTCTCTCCCACTGTGCCGGTGAATCCTTGACCCTGAGCCGAGCGCTGGTCGAGCGGGCACCGCAGCTCGAGAATGTCACCATCATCCACTTCTTGATGCTGGGGCCGAATCGGTTTTGCAAGCCGGGAATGGAGAAACATTTTTCCCATCTCTCATTATTTACCGGAGAATCTGTCCGGGGGGCGGTTAATACCGGCCGGGCTGATTTCACCCCCTGTTTCTTCTCCGAGGTGCCGCGGCTTTTTCGGGAGGGCTACCTCCCCGTTGACCGGGCCCTGGTTCACCTCAGTCCGCCGGATGAACACGGTTTTATGAGTTTCGGTGTTTCCGTCGATTATACCAGGGTGGCCACCTACTGCGCTGATACAGTGGTGGCGGTGGTCAATCCCCGGATGCCCCGCACCCTCGGGGACAGCTTTATTCATCTTTCAGAGGTGGATTATATCACCGAAGTCGAGGAGCCGGTCATCGCGGTTCCATTTGCCCGGATCGGGCCCGTTGAGGAGGCGATCGGCCGTCATGTGGCCTCGCTGGTAGAAGATGAGGCTACCCTGCAGCTCGGTATCGGTGCGATTCCCGATGCCACATTGAGATTCTTGACCGATAAAAAAGATCTGGGGATTCATACGGAGATGTTCTCTGACGGGGTGGTTGACCTTGTCGAGGCCGGGGTGATCAACAACAGGAAAAAAACACTTCATCCGGGCAAATTGATCTGTACCTTTCTCATGGGGACGCGCAAGCTGTACGATTTTGTGGATAACAATCCCGCTGTGGAGATGTATTCAGTCGATTATACCAACGATCCTTTCATTATCGGGAAAAACAACAAGATCGTCTCGATAAACGGCGCCCTGGAGGTGGATCTCACCGGTCAGGTTTGTGCCGATTCCATAGGCTATACCCAGTACAGCGGGGTCGGGGGCCAGGTGGACTTTGTCCGCGGTTCCGCCCGCTCTCCGGGGGGAAAATCGATCATCGTTCTTCCGTCCACGGCTGCGGATGGAGCGGTCTCTCGCATCAGCGTGGCCCTCTCCGAAGGCGCTTCGGTGACAACAACGCGCAACGATGTTCATTATGTGGTTACGGAATACGGTGTGGCCAACCTGCGCGGTAAAAGTTTCCGTCAAAGAGCCGAAGCGCTGATCGCCATCGCTCACCCCGATTTTCGCCGTGAGCTGAGCGAACAGGCCAGGGCAAAAAGATCGATCGTGCTTCCGCCGGCCTCGTTGGGCGAAGTGATTGTCGATGAAGGGGAGCAGGCCGCCGGGGCCGGCCCGGATCGGCAGTAGGCCCGGCACCTCTCTCCTGACCGCTGCCGGAACGCTGTTTACCCGGTTAACGACGGGGCATACTATAGACCCCGGCGAGTTACCGGAAGGCAAACCCGGTGCCGCGGGCAAATCAGCATACAGGGAGAGAGGCGACCAGATGAAAGATCTTTATGTTATCCTGGCATTTCATGCTCACGAGCTTCTCTGGGACCTACCGGAGAGGCTTCTTTCGTCTCTGGAGGATGGCAATCCGATGAAGGAGACCATTCTCGACGCCAACTATATCAAGAAAAGAGAAGAGGAGGGCCGCGATCTCTATACCCTCGGCATTCAGCTGGGGGAAAAGCTGCAGGCACCGATCTGTGTCGAATACAGCAATGAGCTGCTGCAGCAGATCCACGAGTTCGTCCCGGAGATTTTCGAGCGGATCAAGAGCGCTTTTCAAAGCGGTCGCCTTTACCCGATCTACGGGCATGCCCACCACACCCATGTCTCCCTGCTGAAAGAAATGGAGATTTCCCAGGAAATAATCTGGAATATGCAGTATTTACACGAATATATGGCGGTGCCGCCGCCAAAATATAAAGGCTGTTTTTCGCCCGAAGCCTCCTACAGTGCCGACAAGCTGGGGGGGATCACCGCGGCCAATATCGACTATGTGATCTTTCCCCACCTTCAGAAGAAGAAGGCGCCCTTTGAACTGAGCGGACCGGGCGATCATCTGTACAAGCCGTTCTGGTTGAGCAGCCCCCACCGCTGCCTGCTGGCATTTCCTCGCAATTTCCCCATCTCCCAGGAGATCTGGAGGCCGATCACCCGGATGAAACGGGATGAGGTCAAGAATCAGGGTTACAAACTGGGCGATTACCCTGTTTTCTTCAACGAGTACCTGAGCGGCCAGCGCGAACCTTTTCCCATCGAGATGGAGGAGGGGGTTGCCCTTTACCGGGAAGTTCTGCGGCAGGAGCTGAATCAGGCGCCTCCTGATGGGGTGCTTCTCTATATCCAGGATCTCGAGTTGATGGATTTCGGGGATACCGCCATCGAGATCATCGCCCGGGCCTGGCAGACCCTCCTGGCCGAGGACCGCGAGATCTACCGGGTTCACTTTGTCACCCCGGAGGAATATATCGACCGGATCCTGAAAGTGGAGGGCTTTGAACAGCTTCCCGAGGTGAAATTCAGACAGATCTGCTGGGCTCCGGAGATCCGTCTGGTCCTGAGGGCGGATGGGCATTATCCTCCCCTGGGAGTGGAGGGGGGAGAGCGCTATTCCACAGAAAAGAGCGGCCTTTACCGCAACCCGCTCATCTTCTGGGAGAACGGCAAATATTTCTGCGGTATCTGCGACACCCTGGTGGAGAACTTCAGAATAACGGAAAATATCCCTGTACAGGCGGTCAGGCTGAGCGAGACCGGTTACGATCTGGCCCGGGAAGATCTTGATACCCAGATCGTGCTCTACCGCCGCCTGATGAAGCGGGCCTGCAACTGGGGCTGGCGCCCCACCGAGGGCCGCCAGAAGCGCCCCTGCCTGGACGGCTATCTGCTCTGCGCGGCCCTGTTGAAAAAGATTGACCGCTGTCCCGACCTGTTCATCCTTTGCCGCGAACTGAAGCCGCTTGATTCAAGGGATATTGCCGGCCTGATCGAGACGCTCAAGGTATTTGTGGATAACCGGATCAGTTACCTTCGTTTCGGCCTGGAAAAATATATGGCTGAACACGGCGGCGAGTTTTCGGAGGTTTACCGTTTCTTTGAAGAGACGGTCCGCTGGAAGGAGGTCGCCGTGCAGAAAGCGGCCGAGCTCTACCAGGTCAACAGCGGTCAAAATATGACTGCGATCACCAGGATGAAGCAGCTGCTCTCGTTGATGCAGGAATACTGCCAGGCCCTGTTCATGGCCACGGAGTATCTCCAGAAGATCTGGGGAGAGCTGCCCGATGTGGAGTTCATGGTCGATCGAATGTATGAATACCTCTACGAACTTTACCCGCCCTTGTTCCCGGAGATGATCAACCGGATCGATGCCATGTCCAGGGAAGAGCTGAAGCGCTACTTCGATGCTTTGAAGGCTGACGCGGTCTCCGAGCCCCCCTTCGCCCAGATCACCCCCTAGAAAACCGGGGCTGCTGTTTGGCAGCGGGGACGGCAGACTTTGGCTGGCGATAAGGTGCCGTTAAGGGAGTGGCTATCCCGGCCGGGCGTAGGCCTGCCGCGGCTCCGAAGACGCTGTCCGAAGGAGCGCTGCTCTTGTTTAATGCGGTCTGTTAAACATATGCAAATTCCGGAGACACTATCTCCTGCGGGCACGGCTTCCCCTTCATTATCGTCATCGGTGGGATCGTGGCCCTCGGGCACAGCCCTCCGTCCGTTGTTGCCGCGAAGGTAACGGGCCGGCCGGCTTCCGTGATCCGTCATTCCGGCAGC
>JAAZPS010000320.1 GCA_012797095.1 Bacillota bacterium
CGTGGAGCGGGGGCCGGGGGTGGAGACGAAATACCTTTACGGACTGATGGGCTGCCGCGGCGGGGGCACCGCACGCCTCGTCTTCCGCGATGTCAAGGTGCCCCGCGAGAACATTGTCGGCCGGCTGAACGGGGGCTACGCCGTCTTCAACACGATGATGATCCCCGAGCGTCTCGGCACCGCTGCCATGACCATCGGCGCCGCCCGTCCGGCCCTGGAGATCGCCACCGGCTACACCTCCAGGCGCAAAGCCTTCGGCCAGGTGATCAACCGCTTCCAGGGGGTCAGCTTCCAGGTGGCCGAAGCGGTGATGCTGCTCGACGCGGCCCGCGCCCTGGTCTATGCCACCGCCCGTGCCGTCGACGCAAAACTCGAACATCGCCGCATCAGGCGGATGGTCTCCGAGACGAAAAAGTTTGTCACCGAATCCTGCCAGAAGGTGGTCCACAATTCGATGCAGGTGCTGGGGGGGATCGGCTACACCAATATCCTGCCGGTGGAGCGGATCTGTCGCGATATCCGCCTGGCCTCGATCTGGACCGGCAGCAATGAAGTGATGTCCATGATCACCGCCCACGAGTGGTACCGGGAGTACCATCAACAGAAAGCCGCCGCCCGGGCCCGCAATTTCGAGGCCGACGCCGAGGAAGCCTTCGCCGAAGACGAGATCATCTATGAATAGAGGTTATAAAAAGAGGGGCCCGCTCAACTACTTGAAACTTGTCAAGGAAGGGTCTCCACAGCATCTTTTGGAAACCTCTGCCAAAGATAAGATCATGGGTAAACGCAGTTGGTAGCACATACAGTTAATAATGGCATATAGTGTGGTTCATGAGCCGCCCCGTTGCAACCAGGCAATCAGGCAAATAGCGGATCAGTTTTTCTATTTTAGCGGCCTGACATTAAAAACGGCTCTGATCAGCTGGTACGCCTCTTTGTTTTTTCTTGAAAAATAAACCTTGGTGGCAAGTTGACGTTTGCAGTTAGGGCAAAGTAGCGTTCCAGGAGCATCGGATAGATCAATCGAGCTTTTTAGAATTCTCTCCAGATACATTCTCTGCAGCCCTCCCCGGCCCACCTTTTGATAAAGGGCCAGATCGGCCTTGCAATGGCCGCAAGATATGATAATCAACTGGCTGCCTCGCCTGATCTTTTTGGAATAAGGATTCCGGTAAATCAAAAAACCACCTTCTTAAATACGGGGTCAGGCTTGAATAATTGAATTGTTGAATTTCAAACTTAAGGTTTTTCAGGTTTGGCTTGTTTTGTAGCACTTTTTCTGACTGTGTCTGTTTAATTCAATTATTCAAGCCTGACCCCATTGGTACACAGCGCAAATTCTTCGATCAACTGTTCCAGTTTTTCATTGATGCGCGTTGCTTCGAAATAGGCATTATAAAATTCGAAGATAGATTCTCGATTGTCTGTTTTGATGAGCTTCGTTATTTTATGGCCTATCTCTTCTGCACAGACACCTTTCTCGATTGCTTTATAGTCCTCGCCCAAAGCGATGGCGCTGTAAATATGCCGATGCAGGGTTAACAGATACTTCAGATAATTGTACAGATCTTGCCGCAGCCCGGAATACTGAGGATCACCGGGCATAAAGACTATGCTTCTGTGCATAGCCGTCAGCCTTTCCAGGTTTGATTGTATCGCGTTGATCGAACGGCGGTACTTCTTGATGATTATTGTGTTTGTAGGCAGGCTGTCCCTGGTTAAAAATATATCCTCGGCCAAAAGGGAATAAACCCCCCTGGTATCATCCAGCTCATCTCTAATAATCTGCCTTTCATCTTTGATGGTATCTTTGCCGATCTTGTCCTCCCGCAAAAGATCGTTGATCACCTTTTCGTACAGATGCTCGAATTTTACCCGCAGATCGTTGATTTTTATCTTCAGGTTGTCCGTGTAATCGGGAGGCAGGAAGGCGATATTCAAACCGGTTGAAATAGTAAGACCGATCAACATCCCCGCGACCCTGTAAACCACTTCCATAATATCAAAACCGTTATGATGTATGCCGAGGGCAACCAGGGTGATCAGGGCAAACCTGATGCTCTCATTTAACCCCAAGGCCAGGCATATCAGGACAATTGCGATACTGCCCAGACCTAGATAAAAGGCATTCAACCCCAGGGTAAAGGCCAGCGCAAGGGTGATCACTGTGCCGATGAAAGTAGCAACCACCCTGTTTCTGAAAGTTTTCAGGCTGCCCTTGATGGTCGGCTGCATCGCTATTATCGCCGTAATAGCGGCCATCCCGGCAAGATTGTAGCCCAGGTTGCCAATTCTTGTTTCCAGGATATTGACCAAAACAATTGTCAAGGTAACTGCTAAACCGGTCTTTACTGTCCGGGCCCCTATTCTCATTTAGCGTCGCTCTCCATTTTTTAGCTCCATTTAACCGATTTGCTCATCTACAGAATTGCCACCACGCTCAAGTATAGCAAAAACCCCGGTTACTGGTGAAGGGGTTGGTGACGGGAAGGCTTTTTGAGTTGTTTCCGCTTCAGCAAAAAATACGATGATTGAAAGAAGCGATTTAATTCAATTATTCAAGCCTGACCCCATTAAGTCAGGAGTGATAAAACATTATTTCCGCTGAAAAGGCAAAACGGCGGGGGTCCGGAAACCCGCGCCGTTAAGCCTTTTTCTGTGGTGAGCCATGCAGGAGTCGAACCTGCGACACCCTGATTAAAAGTCAGGTGCTCTACCGACTGAGCTAATGGCTCATCTGGTGGAGAGGGCTGGATTCGAACCAGCGAAGGCAATGCCAGCAGATTTACAGTCTGCCCCC
>JAAZPS010000321.1 GCA_012797095.1 Bacillota bacterium
CGGCGGCGGCCGCTGCTGTCCGGCTCGCCCAGCTCCATGCGGATACATTCCATTCCCACGACGCGGCCGTCTTCGGCAAGAATGCGCGTCGGATTGGCCAGCAGGTGAAACTTGACCCCTTCCTCCTCCGCCGCGATGATCTCCGCCTCGTTGGCGGGCATCTCCACGCGGGAACGGCGGTAGACCAGGTAGACCTCCTCGATCCCCAGGCGCAGCGATGAGCGGGCGCAGTCCATCGCCACATTACCGCCGCCGATAACGGCGGCGCGGCGGCCCAGCTCCATCTCTTCCTCCAGATTGACGCGGCGCAGATATTCCACTCCGGGAATAAAACCTTTGTAGCCGGCATCCTCACCCTCCACACCCATGGTGGCGCTCTCATGCAGACCCGTCGCGATCAGGATGGCGGCGTAGCCTTCACCGCGCAGCTGATCGAAGGTGATATCTTTCCCGATGCGGGTATTCAGCCTGATCTCCACTCCCAGAGATCTGACCATCTCGACCTCGGCGTTGAGGATATCCCAGGGCAGCCGGTAACTGGGAATACCGACCGCGAGCATCCCGCCGGCCACCGGCAGGGCTTCAAAGATGGTCACCCGGTAACCCTTGCGCGCCAGGGTGTAGGCGGCGTTCAGGCCCGCCGGCCCGGCGCCGATAACCGCGACCTTCTCCCCAGCAGGGGCAGCAGCAGCGGCGCTGTCGAAAAGACTTTTATTCCTCAGCCCGAAATCAGCAACAAATCTTTTCAATACCCGGATCGACAGGGCATCGTCAAGCGGTTGGCGCCGGCAATTCTCCTCGCAGGGATGGACGCAGACACGGCCCAGAACCCCCGCCAGGGGTGTTTTCTCATGAATAACAGCGAGTGATGCCTCGTAGAGCCCGGCGCTGATCATCCCCAGATACATGGGGATATCGATATGCGCCGGACAGCCGTTCCGGCAGGGTGCGGTCAAGACAGGGCGGTAATTCAAGCCGCTTTCCGGCAGCGGCTCTGTTGAATTGAGGCAGGCTTCAAAATCTTCCCGAAAATATTCCAGCGCGTGGAGCAGCGGCACCGGTGACGATTGGCCAAGCTCGCACAGAGAACTTTCCTTGATCATCCGGCCGAGACTTTCCAGCACGGCCAGATCGATCGCCGCCCCCTCGCCCCGGATCAGTTTCTCCAGCTGATCGGCGATCACCCGGGTGCCGACACGGCAGGGAACGCAGCGGCCGCATGACTCCTGCTGCACCGCCCTGAAGTAACGGTGCAGGGCCTCCACAATATTAACCTGCGGATCGGCAACCACCAGGCCCGCCCAGCCGATAAACGCCTTCAACGGAGCCCCCTCCAGCTCTGCGGGCAGCTTGAGCCCGGTCGGCCCGGTGCTCTCCGCCGGATCTTTTTTACGTTCATCAATTATTTCATTATTCCAGCTACTGAATAAAACCTTGGCCATATTCCCCTCTCTCCCTCAGGAAATTTACGGAAGGGATCCTTTCCTTTCCGTAGTTGTGAATACTTTCACTAACCCTCCCTTCAACACGCTCCCCGTTCCAGATCGTACCTCTTCTCTAATTCGCCATATTTTGATTAATTTCCTTTTC
>JAAZPS010000038.1 GCA_012797095.1 Bacillota bacterium
CCCCTCGTTGATCGTGCTGTAGGCGCTATTTCCGCCAGTCTGGTTCTCGATCACCACCAGCGGCATGGAGCCGGTGATGATTCCGGTCATCGGCCCAACCGCACCGCGCTCGTTGCAGGGCTGAAATTTCAGCTGCGGAGCGAGTGCGGCGGCTTCCTTCTCATTCCCGGCCAGACCCTCGTATAAAATGGCCCCGATCACGGCACCCTTCATCGGACCGCACATCTTCTCCCATGTCACCGGCGGACCGGCGTGCAAAATGGTTTCCCTGTCCAGATCCAGCAGCTCCCGGGCCGGCCGGACATCGATCCAGACCGGCTGGGCGTTGACGATGCTCTCCAGTGCTTTCTTGTTGCTATCTTCGACCCTAACCGTCATCTCGGTATTCTCCTTTCGGTTGCTACTATTGGGAAGCACCCCGTTCAACCAGTGCTTCCAGGGCGGCGACAAAACAGGCCATGGGTGGATGTACCACCCCGGCACCAACCTGACCGACTCCGGGTTTATGATGCGCAATCCCGGTGTTGATCACCGGGAGTATCCCGGTCTCAACAACCCGGCGCACATCTATTCCCGTGGGAACACCGGCGAAATCGAGGGACGGTATGCGCAGATGAGGGCTCTGCCCGACAGCGATCTCCATCATTTCAAAAGTGATCGCCTCCGCATCCCGGGCCTTGCCGGCACCGACAAACGCCACCACCGCCGGGGAAGCTGCCATCGCTACCCCTCCCAGGCCCACGGTCTCGGTAATGCTGCTGTCACCCATATCGGGGTTGGCGTCCTCCTGACTGTAACCGGGGAAGAATAGCCCTTCCGGAGTTTCCACCGGAGCGGTGAACCAACGATCGCCAAGGCAGCTGACCTTGATGCCAAAATTTGTACCGTTGCGGGCCATCGCCGTAACCACCGTCGAGCCGGGGATATCCGCGGCGGCATCGGCCATCACTTTCGAGGCGGCCATCGCCAGGTTCAGGAAAAACTGCTCGTTGCCGGCAATAAAGTCTACCACCCCGGCCAGATTGTCCGGTTCGATGGCTGCGCCGACCAGCCCCGGAGCGATGGAACGCAAAAACAGGCTGCTGGCAGCGACGTTGCGCTGGTGCATCTCGTCACCCATGGCCAGCGCCTGGGCCATGATCTGCCTCAGGTCGATGGGGCGGTGGTGCAGCGCCTTTTTGAGCGCCGGCGCCAGCACTCCGGCCAGCCACTTTTGATGCCTGATCACCTCGCTGTCATTGGCCCCGAAGCGCATCACCTTGCCGAGACCCTCGTTTATCGTCGAATAAACTCGCCGACCGCTGGTCCGGCAGAGCACCTCGAAAAGGGGCATATTCCGGGAGATGATCCCGGTCATCGGGCCCACTGCCCCCATGGAATGGCAGGGAGCAAACTTGACCCGGCCGTTTGCGGCCATGGCCCGGGCTTCCTTCTCATCGGCAGCCTCTTCCTCGAAGATGAGGGCGCCGGCGATCGCCGCCTGCAGCGGCCCGCACATCTTTTCCCATTCGATGGGCGGTCCGGCATGCAGGAGATGGCGCGGTCCCAAAGAGGGAAACACTTCCCGGGCATACTTGATATCGGAAAGGACCGGCTGGGATTCGGTGATTCTCCTGTACGCTTCTTGATTGCTTTGATCGGTATTCATTTTCTTCCTCCTTAAATCTCCAGGCAAAAGTTTACCCGAAACGGGCGCACTGTTTTTTTCCGCTCGGTTACCTTTTCATTTTCTTCAAAAGTTCCATCAGGCGGGCATCTCCACCCGCAGGCGGTTTCCAATCAACATGGATCATGGTCACGCCCTGCTCGTTCAGGGCCTGGGCAAAGGAGGGGATCCCCATATTGATCACCTTGATCTCGCCCGGCA
>JAAZPS010000322.1 GCA_012797095.1 Bacillota bacterium
AATGGGAAAATGGGACAGGAAGGTACGTCCCTGTTGTCCCGTTACTCTTTGGTTGGAAAGAGATCGCGGGTTGCGATCAGATCGGCGCCGCTGTCGGCAAAATTGGCGGCGATCAGCTCGCCGCAGCGCCGCGGCACGGTGGTGCTGATCCGGTCGAGCAGGCGCGCCGCTTCAAGGATCATCTTTCTGGGGATGGCGGCGCTGGTTTTAACCGGAAGGCGGGGGAGAGAACCGCCGCTTATCCTGACCGTTCCGGTGAGCACCCGGCGGGGATCGGCAGCCTCCTGAAGGGCGTAGTCGCGGCCGCGGTTGCATTCATGCCCGCTTACCTGCGGGTTCTCGGGATCACCGCTGAGGGTGATGGCGCAGCTCAGCGGGCAGATGATACAGATGATCTCCTGCTCTTTGCTCAATTCACCGTTCACTCCTTCGCTGCCAGCCGGCAGGTAATCTTTTCACCACTGCCAAAATCCTCGAGCAGGGACGGTTCAATCTGGAGGTGGACCATCTCCGGGGGGCGAACCGCGCGCAATCTCTTCCGGAAGAGCTGCTGTCCGCGGCCGTACAGCGCAGCGGTGGCACCGCGAATCTCGGCGGCGGCGCGCCAGTACAGATCGATCTTCCGCCCCTTCTGCAGGGGCAGGCGAAGCTGCTGCGGCACCAGCGCCCGCACATTCTCGCCCGGTTCCAGCAAAAGTGAACCGGCCGCCGCTCTTTCGCCCGCCAGATAGCGGGCAGCGGCCCGTCCGGCAGCCCGGGAGACCCGGGTAACCTCGTCAACGAGATCGTAGACCAGGACCACATTGCCCCCGGCAAAAAGGCCAGGGACGCTCGTGGCCATCTCCTGATCGACCCGCGGCCCGCCGGTGAGCGGATCGATGATCACGCCAGCGCGGCGGGAAAGTTCATTTTCCGGGATCAATCCCACCGAGAGGATCAGGGTATCGCAAGGGAGATAGCGCTCCTGATCCCGAAGGGCTTTTCCCCGGGCATCGACCGGAGCCACCGAGACCCCGCTGAGCCTTCTTTTGCCGTGAATGAAGGTCACCGTATGCGAAAGGTGCAGGGGGATCTCGAAATCATGAAGACACTGGACCAGATTGCGGGTCAGCCCGCCGGGCCGGGGCAGGATCTCGAAAACGCCGAGAACAGCAGCCCCTTCCAGGGTCAGGCGGCGGGCCATGATCAGCCCGATATCGCCGGAACCGAGGATCACCACCCTCTCGCCGGGCATGAGCCCCTCCATATTGATCAGCCGCTGTGCCGCCCCGGCGGTATAGACCCCGGCGGGGCGGTAGCCGGGGATCAGCGCCTGAAAGCGACTGCGCTCGCGGCAGCCCATCGCCAGAACCACGGCTCCTGGATTCAGCTCGAAGGCGCCGGCCCTGTTGACCGCTTTCAACCGGCAATCTTCCATCAGCTGTAGCACCATCGTTCCGGTGAGCACCCTGATCGCCGGTTGCCGGGGTAGCTCGTCGATGAAATGCTGGGCATATTCGGGGCCGGTCATGCTGCGGCCGAAAAGAATATTGCCGAAACCGTCGTGAACGCACTGGTGGAGGATACCGCCGAGCGTCTCATCGCGCTCGATCAGCAGAACCTCCCGGGCACCAGCTTCAGCGGCAGCGAGGGCTGCAGCCAGCCCCGCCGGCCCGCCGCCGATCACGACAAGCTGCTCTCTGTTCATCTGCCGTCAGCCTCCTTCGAAGAGAGGGGTTCGCCGACCCGCCGGCTGAAAAGGGGTGAGCCGGGCCCGCTCTTGGTCAGCTGCTCCGGGGGAATTCCGAGTTCCCTTGAGATGATCCCGAGCAACCGGGGCATGCAGAAACCGCCCTGGCAGCGGCCCATCCCTGCCCGGGTACGCCTTTTGACGGCGTCAAGAGTGAGCGCCGGAAGGGGCCGGTTCAAGGCGTCGACAATCTCCCGTTCGCTGATCTGCTCGCAGCGGCAGACGATATGTCCATAGCGCGGGTCCTCGCCGATAAGCCGGTTCTGCTCCCTGAGTGGCAGCTCGCTGAAAGGGGCCGGTTCGCGGCGGCGGGGGTTGAAGCTCTCCTTTTCGACCAGTTCGATCCCCTCCTGCTGCAGAATCTTGAGGACCATCTCGGCGATGGCCGGAGCTGCGGCCAGGCCCGGCGACTGGATGCCGGCCACATGGATCAGCCCGCGCAGGCAGTTTGACGGTGCAATATGGAAGTCTTCGGTATAGGTCGCCGCCCTGACGCCGGCAAAATAGTTGATCACCGCGTTCCGGGCATCAAAATCGGGCAGCAAGGGGCCGAATTTATCGAGGATGCGCTCCAATCCCGCCGCACTAACAGCAGTATCCTCGGGGTCACAGACCTCGCAAGCGGTGGGACCCCACTCAGGGTTTCCGCTGACGGTGATCATGGTGCCGCCCCCTTTGGTATAGGGATCCCTGGTGAATTCGAGGATCCCCGTGGCGATGGCGGCATGATCTTCGGCCAGTTCGCGATCGAAGATCACCAGCTCGCCCTTGCGGGGGTGGATCGTGAACTCGGGGGGGCCGGCCATGGCGGCGATGCGGCCGGCGTGGACCCCGGCGGCGTTGATACAGCAGCCGGTGCGGAAGGTGCCCCGGGTGGTGACCACCCCGCAAAGGGCGCCCTTCTCCTGCTCCAGGGCGGTGACTGCAGTATTCAGATAGAAGCGTGCCCCGTTGGCGGCAGCGTTTTCGGCGCAGGCGATCGTCAGCCGGTAGGGCGAGGTCATCGCCGTGGTCGGGGCGAGGAGGGCCCCCTTGATCTTGCTGCTGAGGGTCGGCTCCAGCGCGGCCAGCTCTTCCGGTCCGACCAGCTGCACCGGGATGGCGCTCATCTCACCCCGCGCTTTCAGCAGCTCGAGCATGAAAAGCTCTTCCTCCCGGAAGACGGTCACCGCAAGATTGCAGCGCTGGAAGGGAACCTCCAGCTCCCGGCAGAGCTCCTCGAAAAGGGCGTTGCCGCG
>JAAZPS010000039.1 GCA_012797095.1 Bacillota bacterium
CCGGCCAGGGTGTCGAGCAGCAGCAGCAGAGTGATGCCCCAGCCCAGTACGGCCCAGTAAAGGGGCTCTTCCCGGCCCGCCAGGGGCTGCAGCAGCATAGCCGGCAGCAGGGCCGCCCCGCAGAGAATCAGACCGCTTGGCAACGCCGCCGCCGACGGGTAGGGGAGCAGGGTGGGGAGCAGCAGCAGCGCCGGCGGGACCAGCAGCAGTGCTCCGATAGTGCAGCAGGCCGGCTGCAGCGACGATCGTATTTTCAGGGACAGCCCCGCCAGCGACGCCAGAAGCACCAGCACCAGAATGGCAATATAGGGTTTCAGGAGCAGGGGACGCTGCTCGAAAACCAAACCTGCCCGGCGATTGAACTGCTCCAGAAAAACGCGGGGATTCTCCTCGGGAACTATGGTGAAGGCAGGCACCGGCCGGCCCGCCGCCCCGCCGTCGAGCAGGAAAAGGAGCAGTGGCGCCAGATCGGTATTTTGAATCAAACCCGGTCGGCGGGTGGAGCCGCTGCCCAGGAGCCCTGCAGGAGAGCTACCGCTGCCGGCAACAAGCGCTGCCGGAGCGAGCTGATCGCCGCCGGCAGGCCGATTCTGCGGCAGCGACGGTACCGCCAGAAGCAGCAGATCGTTCTTCTCCATGATGGAGAGCAGTCTGCCGAGCAGCAGATCGAGGTTGCGCACTGTCTGCCTTAAAAGCGCCGCTCCCCGGGCCGGGTTGAGCTGCGGCCAGTACTCATCAAGGCGGCTGCTGTCGCCGAATTCAACCAGGTGCAGCTCCGCCCCGGTCAGATTGGCGGCCACGGCACCGGCCAGTTTCTCGATATCCGTGCGCACCCCGTAAGGGTACAGGGGAGCCCTCAGCAGAAGATCGCTCCCCACATCCCCGCAGCGCACCTCTCCAGCAGCATTCATCGCCACCAGCACGGCGCTGCGGTTGGGCATCGCTGCGTCGGCATTGCCCCAGACCGCCGCGGTCAGCCCCCTTTCCTGCAGCCTTTCCCCGAGCAGGCCTACCTGAACCGGATAAAGCAGTGCGCTGTTTTTTTCCTGCAGCACCGCTGTCTGAAGATGAAAAAGGGCCCCGGAGGGATCGGTTCCGGTACAGCGTTTGAAGACAACCGCAGCCCGCTCCCCCTCGATCAACTCGCCCCCGCCAAAAGCGTTTCTTCCTTCCGGGCCCGCCACCGCCCGGGCAGCGGCGCCGAAGCTCAGATAGCCGCTCTCGCTGCCCGCCCTGCCGCTGCGCACATTCATCAGCGCCGCAGCGCCCTGCTCCAGAACGCGGTCCAGATTCGGTCCGGCGCCAGCGAGCAGATCGGTATAAGTCAGGCGGTCAGCCAAAAGCAGGATCACTCGCCCCCCCGAGCCCCTTCCGGCCCCGGCAACGCTGAAAACAGGCCCCGGTCCCACCGTCCGGCGACTCCACTGGAAAGCCGCGAACAGCAGCAGGCAAAGTACCGCCGCTGCAGCCGCAGCGGCAAGCATTGTTCGGAGAAGCGGGCTTTCAGCGCTGCGCGATCCCGAATTCACCTTTTCAGCACCCCCCCGGCGGCACGGCAGCAGCTGCCGCTTTCCGGGAGAAGGGTTCGCCGGCCAGGCGACGGTACAGAAAAGCAGTCCGGGAGAGCATCAGCTCCTGGTCGAACCTTTTTCTGACCCGTTCGCAACCGGCCCGGGAGAGCCGGCGGGCCAGGGCCGGATCGCGGGCCAGGGCAGCAATGGCCCGGGCCAGGGCGCCAATATCGGCGGGGGGAACGAGAAGGCCGTGCTCGCCTCCGGTGATCAGCTCGGGGATACCGCCGGTTCGCGAGGCCACCACGGCACAGCCTGCAGCGGAGGCTTCCAGAATGGTCAGCGGGCAGCCCTCGGTCAGCGAGGGCAGAACAAAGATATCCACCCCGGCAAGCTGCCGGGGCAGATCGGCACTGCAGCCGCAAAATGAAAAGCAGCCGTTCAGCCCCCGCTGCTGCACCAACTTTTCCAGGGCCGGGCGGTCGGGCCCGTCACCGAACAGCAAGAAACGCATCTGCGGGAAAAGAGGTGCCAGGACCGCGGCCGCCTCCACCAGATAAGGGAGCCCCTTCCGGGGAGTGCAGCGGGCCGCCGTGCCGACAGTGATCCGATCCATCCTCCACCGCCCCGAAAAACGCTCCGCAGCCGTGCTTTCGAAAAGGGCCGGCTCGATACCGTTGTGGATCACGCTGATCTGCTCAGCGGGGATCCCCCCATAGGCAAGCTCTGCAGCCAGCGAACGGGAGACAGCGACATAGTGGGCTTCCCTCGCGCCCGGCAGCCTGCCGGCGGCGAAGATATCCATCCAGAACCGGTGCGCAGGGCGGCCATGCACCGTGACCAGGGCAGGAACCCGGGCCCGGCGCGCCGCGGGAAGGCCGAACAGGGCCGCCCTGAAGCCGTGGATATGCATCAGCGAAGGGCGGGTCAGCCGCAACATCCGGCAGAGGCTCCGGTAGCTGTGCCACACCCCGGCCGGGCCGCCCTTTTCCAGAAAGGGCAGCTCGAAGAACGAACCCTCCGGAAAGGAGACTGTCCCGGCGCATCCGTTTTCCGGCGGTGCTCCCAGGTAGACGGTATGATCACGGCTGAAGCGACGCAGCAGCTGCTGCAGATGGCTGCGCATCCCGCCGGCAGCGGGACCGATCAGGTAAAATAGCTTGCCTTTTCCGGCTACCCGGCCGGCCCTTTCCGGATCCACCCGCGCTCACACCTTCCCCTCGCTCTATTCATCGTTATATTGCCCCTTTCGCCGCAGATCAATGAGAGCAGGGCGGGCCGCACCCCGCCTTTTTGTTTGACTTCACCGGGCTGAAATGTTATGCTTTCTCTGCAGTCGATGCAGGCGCCCGTGGTGAAAGGGATATCACGCAGGCCTCCGGAGCCTGAAGTCGGGGTTCGAATCCCTGCGGGCGCACCAGGCAACCCTCATCTCGAAGGGTTGCCTTTTTGCTGTTTGAAACGCGGGCCTTGCTATCTCCAAAAAAAAGGAATATGATCGGACTATCGGCAAGACCGGGAAGGAGGTGGGGTTTGTGGAAACGGAAGATGTTCCTATTCCCAGTTGCAATCGTTCCGGATCCCTTGTTAAGACAGCGCTACCGTCACAAACCCTGGCCAAGGAGGTCTTCCCATGTCCGTTACCGATATCTCTTTTCTGGATCAGATCCGCAGTCTCCTGAAAAAAGGGGCCCCTCGTGAAACCCTTCGGGAGCTGACCGGAGAGCTGCAGCCCTATGACCTTTCCATCCTGCTGAACAGCCTGACCGCCGGCGAACAGCTGCTTCTTTTAGCCGTGCTTCCCCCGGAAACAACTGCAGAGACACTGGAACATTTCGAACCGCTGGAGCAATACCGCTTTCTGGATCATCTCGACCGCGAAACCACTGCCGGCATACTTAACCTCATGTCCAGCGACGCGGTGGTGGAACTTTTTACAGCGCTGCATCCCCTCCAGACCGAGCGGCTGATCGCACTGCTCCAGGAGCCCTTTCGAACGCAGATCCGCGATCAGATGTCCTATCCGGAAAACAGCGCCGGCAGCCTATCAACAGTAGGCTACATTGCCGCCCGCCGCTGGTGGAGCGCGGAGCAGGCTCTTACACACCTGCGCAAGGTGGGCACAACTGCTGAATTCTACAACTATATCTATATCCTGGGACATCTGGGGGAACTCGATGGGGTGCTTTCACTGCGGCAGCTGATCCTGGCCGATCCCGCTACACGGCTGGAAAAGATCATGATCCGTAAACTGATCACCGTCCCTGCTGAGCTTGACCAGGAGCAGGCCGCTCAACTGGTCGCCCGTTACGACCTGACCGCCCTGCCGGTGATCAGCAAAGCCGGCAAGATGGTCGGCGTGCTCACGGTCGACGATATCATCGATGTCATCGAGGAGGAGGCCACCGAGGATATCCACCTGCTCGGCGGAAGTGGACCGGTGGAGACCCCCTACTTCAAAACGGATCTGTTCACCTTTTTCCGCAAACGGATCGTCTGGCTGCTGGTGCTCTTTGTTGCCGAGGCTTTCACCGGGAATATCCTGCGCCATTACGAGAGCATTCTTACCCAGGTGGTGGCCCTCTCCTTTTTCATCCCGCTTCTGGTCGACACCGCCGGAAATGCCGGCACCCAGACCTCAACCCTGGTGATCCGGGCGATGTCCGTCGGGGAGATCCGCGGCGGTGATTTCCTGAAGGTGGTCTGGCGGGAGATGCGTCTGGGGTTGGCCCTGGCCCTGCCCATGGCCGGGATCACCTTCCTGAGGGCGATAATGCTGGGCAGTCAGGCCAACCTGGGCCTGACCGTCGCCGCCACGATCCTGGTGATCATCACTGTAAGTTCCACCCTCGGTGCGATCATGCCCATCGTCGGGAAAAGATTGGGTCTGGATCCGGCTGTATTCTCTTCGCCGCTGATCACCACCCTGGCCGATGCGATCGGCCTTCTGATCTACTTCCAGTTTGCCCGGCTGCTGATGGGGCTGTAAAGAGAAAATCGGAGTCCGGAAAGGATCCCCGCGTCCCGGGAGCGGCTTTTACCGCCACTCCACCGCCGGTCAAAAGATATTCCTGAGCGAAGGCACCTCGGTATCTTTGATCCGTTTGGCCGTGCGCATGGCCACGGCCACCTCGATCAACAGCTCTTTCCGGTTGCGCTGCTCGATCAGCTTGATCACCCTGGTCAGCGATTCGTCCAGGTGATCTACCTGGCGGTGATCCATGATCGGGGTCCAGGAGGCATCGGTACGGGCCCATATTCTCTGAAGCTGTCCTGATTCTCGCTGTGCCGCCGCCCAATCCTCATCTTCCACCGCCCGGTGAATCAGGGTCAGCTGCTCCTGCAGCTGATTGTACAGCGCAGTGGTGTAGAGAAATAGGACAATGGAGCCGGCCAGAACAACCAGAAGCAGAACAACTGCTATCCAGATCGTTTTCACAG
>JAAZPS010000323.1 GCA_012797095.1 Bacillota bacterium
CTTCCTCTTCGAGGGCGGCCGCCTCCAAACCGGTATCTCCGGTTTCCGTCTCTTGCTCCTCTTCCGGCGGGAAAAGGTCTTCTTCCTCGCTTGCCCCTGCCGTCTCCGGCTCCGCTTGATCGGTCCCCGTTTCCGGGTCTGTTTCCGGGGCGCTCTCCTCGGGGGGAGTGCTCACGGCGGTGGGGGGCTCCTCCCAGGAAGGAGCGGCTTCCTCCGGATCTCCGGGCTCTTCTGCAATCTCTTCCGCCATCTCGGTTTTTTCACCCAACGGCAGATCGGGGAGTTGATCTGCCCTGACCCAATCGGGCATCTCCCTGTTCCAGACCAGGTCATCGGGTTGAATATCGGGATGGCTGCACAGCTCTTCCCAGCTTAACGGACCCATATTTCTGTTGTTATGGAAGAGATACCAGGCAACAGAGGTAAGCGGAGCAGCGCTCACCGGTTCTTCTTCGACCACGCTGCACTGCGGACAGCCGCCATGATCCCGCCAACATTTTTCATGGTAGGAAATCTGGCAGGTCGGGCAGGTGACATAGTCGTGGTACTCCCGAAGCGGTACTTTGCAGAGAGGACAGGTACTGTTTTTAGGAATACTCATTGCCTTCTGACCCCTTTGTTTTCATGTATTTATATTTTTAAAATAATGGATAATTTAACCTTAACTATATTTTTTCTACAAGCAACCGGCTAATTCCTTCTAAGATGACAGAAGTATCTATATATTTTTTGGCCAGTCCCTTTTTCCGGTGCGAAACAGGGATATTTCTTGAACCCGGAGCGGCGGTATTTTTTCCGGGTGAAGCAAAACTGCTCCGGTTTGTTCCCGGCGGCAGCGGTTCTGGTTACGGTAAGGGTTTGCCGAACGCCCTTTTCAGCAAGCTGCTAGATCTATTATGACGCCGGGACGACCTTTATTCCTTGGAAACGATCTTGCAGCGCTACTTTCTCAGGGCTGTTCTCTCGGCCGCCGCCGATAGGTCAGGCTGAAGAGCAGGGCGATCGCCGCTGCTGCCAGGGAGAACAGCGCCATCAGGTTGAAGCCTGACAGATAATTCAGGGTCCGATCAAAGGAAAGGCCGACCAGAAAGGGTCCCACGAGTATGCCGACATTCAGGCAGGTGGACATTATCCCGAAACCGAGGCCGAGCTGCCGGGGAGAAATGATCTTCGGGACCAGGGAGAAGACCGGAGCCGGAACAAACGCTGCCCCAAGCCCGATAGCGCCCCCCAGAAGGAGGGGGTTCAGATCGAACCGGGGCACCAGCAGCAGCAGCAGAGCCAGAGCGATGGAGCCCCCGATGATGAAGTATTCATCCCGGCCGACCCTGTCGGTCAGATATCCGACCAGCGGGCTGAAGATAAATGAGCCGATCATGAAAAGGCTGGTCAGGAAACCGGCGTAGCCGGGCTCGTAGCCTGCCGAGATGAAGTATTCGCTGCCGAAGGTGAGGTAGGATATTGCCGAGGCGTTGAACAGCATCCAGATCAGGGCCGCCGGCCAGACAGCGCTGACTGTATCTGCCAGCGAATCCTTTTGCACCACCGGGGCGGCCGATTGCTCATCGTGAGGTTTTTCTTCCGCAGGCAGTCCCGGATGTTTGAAATAGAACAGCAGCAGCACAAAGAGGGCGTAACCGGCGGTGAGGATAACGGGCAAGCGCCAGTTGGAGACAGCGGCGATGCGGCCGAAGATATTCAAGGCGATAATTGTCCCGATAGGCATCGCTGTATTGTAGATCCCCATGGCGCTGCCCAGCTCCTTCTGCGCAAACCAGCGGGAGATCGTCTGCGAGGTAACCACGGCGATCACTCCGGCACCGAAACCGGTAATAATCCTGCCGGCAATGAGCAGGGGGTAGCTGCCCCCGAGGGCAACGGTCAGCGAGCCGGCTGCGGCGACGGCCAGGGCGGCCAGCGATACTTTTCTGGGACCATGGGCATCCGTGAGAAGACCCCCGGGGATGGAGATCAGAAGGCCGGGTAGGGCAAAGACGCTCATCAGTGCGCCGGCCTGGGCGTGGGAGATATCCAGCGAGGAGACGAGCAGGCCCAGGACCGGTGGGATCACCTGAAAAAGGAAACTGTAGGCCAGCATGGACAGATAGACATAGAACAGCGCTTTCCAGCGGATTTCGAGTCTGCTCCTTTTACCCATCTTTTTCCTTTCAGGCACCTTTCCACAGCTGTTTGGTAGAATATTTCGCCAGACCGACAAAAATACCTGCTGAGGCCGGCCGGGCTCGCCGCCGGAAGATGATCGGGCCGGCCCGGTGGCGCGGGCAGACGCTCCTTCGGGCAACCTGCATTCATCTTTGCTGCTTGCAGAGCAGCCCTTCCGGGTCCAGTGCGTTTACCGGGGGGTCTACTAATTGCGCCGTATCATTGCCCGGCTGGTTATGATAGATTGTAGTCAGGTAACAATCCATCGTCATGCAAAGGGAGGTCTCGCTCAGCCGTGAGTCTGAAAACTCTATCTGCCCGTTACCCTGTTCTTGGAAGAACGATTCCCCATCTTGAACTGGGGGACTGGCCCACCCCGCTGGAGCGGCTCCCCGGGATCTCGGCAGAACCGCTGCTTTTGATCAAGCGCGAAGATCTTTCTCACCCCCTGTACGGGGGGAACAAGGTCCGCAAGCTGGAGCTGATTCTGGCCGACGTCAAGCGCAAGGGATTTCGTGAAATTGTCACCGCGGGGGGGCTGGGCTCGCACCATATTCTGGCCGTGGCTGCTTTGGGGCGGGAGCTGGGCCTGCGCACCACCGGTCTTTTCTTCTGCCAGCCGGTCAATGAGCATGTCCAGAAAAATCTGCTGCTGGAGGCGGAATTCGGCACGGAGATGCACTATGTTCGAAATTATCCGGGAGTAGCCCTGGGATACCTGCGGATCTACCTGGGCCGCCGTCTCGACCCCCGGCGGAAGACCTATCTGCTCATGCCGGGGGGCTCCAGCGCCCTGAGCACGCTCGGCTATGTCGGGGCTGTACTGGAACTGGAGCAGCAGCTGCGGGAACAGGGGCTGCCCGATCCCGAAGCAATCTTCTGTGCTGCCGGCACCGGCGGCACCGCCGCCGGGCTGCTTGCCGGGATCGCCCTGACCGGGATGAAGAGCAGGCTGCATGCGGTGCGCGTGGTCCCGCCAATTCTGCTGGGGCGGCGGAAGATCGTGGGGCTGGCCCGGAGCAGCCTGAAGCTGCTGGGCCGCCGGGGTGTGGATACCGGGGAGGCTGTGGGCCGGTTGGAATCGCGGCTGTACCTGGAAGAGAGCTATCTGGGGGAAGGGTACGGTTTTGCCACTGACGCCGCTGCTGCAGCGATCAGCCGTTTTCAGGAAAGCGGGATCAAGCTGGAGGGATGCTATACCGGTAAAGCAGCCGCTGCCTGTCTGGATTACTGCGCCGCCAGGAAAGGATCTTCCGGATCTGTTGTCTTTATGCATACCGCCAGCACCACCCACCAGGAATGCGATCGGGCCGCCCTGGAACCGAAGCTGCCCCCGGATTTTCGGTGGTGCTTTACCGGTAACCCCCCTTCCAGCCGTTAAACCTACCCGGCTGGAAGGGCTCCTTTTGCGGGAGTGCCTTCCGTGAAAACTGGTGCCGTTGAACCGGGGCTCGCTGCGGGCCCTTTCCCGGACCACTCTGTTTCCGGTAATGCTGCGCCAGGTCCCGAAGGCGCGGGGTCCGGCAGCCTGTTTTGTTCATGAAACCGGCCAAAGGCTGTCGCCTCCCCGGCTTTTGAGCGTACGCTTGCCCTCCTTTGGGCGGCCCCCGCCCCCCTGTCCTGCCCGGGATCCACTCGCTTGGCGCGATCACTCACTTATAATCTTACCGAAGGGGGATCGGCTCACTCACGACGAAATCTTACCGAGGGGTAGTGATATGACCATGTCAATTAGAAGCCGTCGTGAGTACTTAAATGAAATGCGACAACAATATTTCAAAGC
>JAAZPS010000324.1 GCA_012797095.1 Bacillota bacterium
ACCTGCGGATCTATATCAAGGTGAAGGATAACCGCCTTACGAAGATAAGATTTGAAGTTTACGGCTGCCCGGCAGCGATCGCCACGACGAGCCTTCTCACGGAGATGGCTCTGGGGAAGACCCTCGAGGAGGCCCTGGAGATCAGGCCGCAGGATGTTGCCGGGGCGCTGGGCGGGCTTTCAGCGGTCAAGATGCACTGCTCGAACCTGGGAACAGCGGCCCTGTACCAGGCAATCTGTCTGTACCGGCAGCAGCAGGAGCGGTCGCAAGGGCGGTAGCGCTTTTTCCTGGAGCCACCGGGAGAACCGCTCTTTTGGAGGAAAGAAAGGGCGTGATCGTATCACAGTTGAAGTGACCATAACCACGATCTGTGAAAACAGGAGCCCCCGTGCCGGCCTTCTGGGCGAGCACGGGCTGGCTGTACTTCTCGAGGCGGGGGGGCGGCGGATCCTTTTCGATACCGGAGCCGGCGCAACACTGCAGGGAAATGCCGGGGCGCTCGGGCTGGATCTCGGTTCCATTGACGCCGTCTTTTTGAGCCACGGCCATTACGATCATACCGGCGGCCTGGAGCAGGTTTTGACGATGCGGGGAGCCGCAGCCGTGCCGGTCTACGGTCACCCTGCCATCTTCGGGGAGAAATATATCTCTTCGGGAGGACAGGAATCCCGCTATATCGGTATGCCCCGGAGGCGGGCAGAGCTGGAGGCGCTGGGGGCGGTTTTCCACCTCAGCCGCGATCCGCTCACCCTGGGTCCGGGAATCCGTTCTACCGGAGAGATCCCCCGGAACGGGGGCAAAGAGGCTCCGGGACCTTTATTTTTGCTCAAAGAGGGCGGCCGCCTGGTTGAAGATCCGCTTCATGACGACCAGGCTCTGTTTGTTGAAAGCAGCGCCGGGGTGATCGTTCTGCTCGGCTGTGCCCACGCCGGCCTTGTTGAGACCCTCGATCATATCCTGACGCTCACCGGGGCCGACCGCCTCCACGCTGTTTTGGGCGGCACCCACCTGCTCCATACCCCGGAAGAGCGGCTGACAGCGGTGCTCACCGATCTGAAGCGTTTTGACATGGGGATGATCGCTCCCTGCCACTGCACCGGTCTGGGGGCCAGCTGCGCCCTGCGCCGGGCTTACGGGAAAAGATATCTCGAGCAGCAGGTCGGTACCATCTTCCAGTTCCCTTCATGATGGTGTATTGGACTGTCGAGCGACCCTTTTGCTGACTGTTTGCAGAATCGCCTTGCCGTCCCCCATTCCTCACGATTTTTTGCCACGGTGCGCCGGGTCAGGTATAATATGATAAATTGGAAAAGTTCCTCCAATTCCAGCGTAAAAAAAGCGCGCTTCGCTGCCGGAGGCCGATCGCTGTTTCGGAGCGATCTCCGGCGGGGTAGAGAACAGATGTAGCTGTTAATGTTTTGAGGTAAAATCTGCCAGCCAAAGGAGCCAAGTCATGAGCAAACCATTTATCGAAAAGGTCTTGCCCGGGCTGTACCGGGCGGAGATCCCCCTGCCGAGAAATCCGCTCAAGGCGACCAACTCTTACCTGATCAAGGACCGGGAGCGGAACCTGATCATCGATACGGGGATGAATCGCAAGGAATGTCTGGAGGCCTTTACCGCGGTGTTAAAGGAGCTGGAGATCGACCTTTCGCGGACCGATCTGTTCATCACCCACCTGCATGCTGATCATCTCGGCCTGGTCAGCGAGCTGAAAGAACCGGCCACCCGGATATTCTTTAACCGGCTGGACGCGGTTATTGCCGAGTTCAGCGATCTCTGGAGACATTTTTTCAATGTGGCCCTGAAACATGGATTTAAAGAGCAGGAGCTGCTGGAATCCCTCACCAGGCACCCGGGGTACCGCTACAGCCCCAGCGGGCCCGTCGAATACGAGTATCTTGCCGAAGGGGATCAGCTGGCCTACGGTCCCTACACCTTCACCTGCGTTCATACCCCCGGCCATACCCCCGGCCACCTCTGCCTCTACGATCGGTCTAAAAAGCTGTTTGTTTCCGGCGACCATATCCTTGGTGATATCACCCCCAATATCTCGGCCTGGGACGATGCCAGCAATCCCCTGGAGCAGTACCTGCAGAGCCTGGATAAAGTGCAGCAGATGGAGATCGATCTCGTCTTGCCCGGTCACCGGCGGCTGGTTCCCGACAGCCGGGGAAGGATCGCCGAGCTGAAAAGGCACCACGACGAGAGACTGCAGGAGGTTCTCGAGATCATTGAAGCGGAGGGACCGGCCAGCGCTTACCGGATCGCCTCGCAGATGCAATGGGATATCGAGACCGAGAACTGGGAGAGCTTTCCCATCGCCCAGAAATGGTTTGCCATCGGGGAGGCGCTCGCCCATCTGCGTTACCTGGAAGCGAAGGGGAGGATCCGGCGGAGGGAACATAGCGGGACTTTCCTGTTCTATTCCTGAAAAAGAGGCAGGCTCTGTTTTTACCGATCGATCCATGGCCGCGGCTAATTATCCCGGCAAATATTTTCGATAAAAGATGATCTCTTTCCGGAAGGAAATTGTCCGAGGGAGTCGAATTATGCTCTATAATGCAATAATGGAAAGAGGTGCCGTTTTTGATCAGGATGGAAGCGGTCTCCAAGACCTATAGACCTGGAGGCACCCCGGCGCTGTCTGAACTTGATCTTCAGATCGGCCGGGGTGAATTTGTTTTTCTGGTCGGCCCGAGCGGGGCAGGGAAAACAACCTTGATCAAGCTGATTTCGCGTGAGGAGATGCCCACAGTGGGCCGGATCGAGTTTCTGGAAAACGATACCGCCGCCTACCGGGAGCCGGAGCTGCTGCAGCACCGGCGGCGGATGGGCCTGGTCTTTCAGGACTATCGCCTGCTGAAAAGCAAGACCATCTCTGAAAATGTCGCCCTGGCCCTGGAGGTTGTCGGGCGCCCGCCCCGGGAGATCAGGGAGAGGGTTCCCGCAGCCCTGGCCCGGGTGGGCCTGACCGGAAAGGAGAACTCTTTTCCCGATGAGCTGTCCGGGGGGGAGCAGCAGCGGGCCGGTATTGCCCGGGCAATCGTCAGGGAGCCGTTGCTGATCCTGGCGGACGAGCCCACGGGCAACGTTGATCGTAAAACGGCGCGGGGGTTGATGGAGCTTTTCGAAACGATAAATGGCGACGGCACCACGGTGATCATCGCCACGCATGCCTGGGACCTGGTCGACCGTCTGAAAAAAAGGGTGATCACCCTGGAAAAAGGGCGGATTACCGGAGATGAAGAGCAGGGGAGCTACGGCGATGTTCATTAATTACCTGAAATACTGTCTTCGACAAGCGGTAGTCTCCGTCTCACGGAACCGGTGGCTGGCCCTGGTCTCCGCCGGCATGATCGCCGTCTCTCTGGCAATTCTGGGTGGCTTTCTTCTCGCTGCGCTCAATATGAATCAGGTTATGCGGAATGTTCAGTCGAACCTGGAGATCGCCATTTTTTTGAGCAAATCAGCCGATATCTCCGAACTGGAGAGCAGGATCGGTCAGCTGGACGGGGTGTCCAGCTGCCGGTTCGTGGACCGGCATCACGGGCTAGAGGAATTTGGCCGGTCGCTGGGTGACGCAGCGCTTCTCGAGGAGCTGACTGGTGAAAACAATCCCCTGCCCGATGCCTTCAGGGTACGGGGCACCTCGATGGAGCTGATTCCCTGGTTGGCCGGGCAGATCGAGCAATTTCCGGGGGTGGAATCGGTTGATTACGGGGGTGAGCTGGTTCGGAGCATCACCCGGCTTTCGGGATTGCTGAACCGTTTCTCCATCACCATAAGCGCCCTGCTGGCGGTGGGGGCGATCTTCCTGGTCGGGACAACCATCCGCCTGTCGGTGGTGATCCGTCAGGAAGAGATCGGGATCATGAAGCACCTCGGGGCGAGCAACTGGTTTATCCGGCTGCCCTTCTTGCTGGAGGGCCTGGCCATAGGGTTTGCCGGCACCCTGGTTTCACTCACGGTCATGGGGTTGGTCTACTACCGCCTGGCCGCTTTTCTGAGCCAAAAATCACCGCTGTTTTTCCTCCAGCCGGTGATGGATGGGGGCCTGCTTTTTCTGGTTTTTGGGGGTCTGCTGCTTCTGGGGGTGGCCATGGGAGGCCTGGGCAGTATCTTTTCGATTCGCCGCTTCCTGAAAGTCTAGCTGGAGAGGAGACTGAGCCGGGATGCGCCTTTCGCGCATTGTTTTTCTTTTCAATCTGCTGCTGATTACGCTGCTCCTGTTGGTGGGCGCCGTTCAACCCCGGCCGGTCTGGGGACGAAATGGCGGCAGCCCGGGTCCGACCGAGATCACGGAGCTGGAGGATATCATCGAGGCCCTCGATGAGTCGATCGAGAACAGCCGGCGCACCATCGATCGGCTGGCCGCACAGATCGAGTCGACGGAGAGGGAGATGGTACGGACAGAAGAGGAGATCGCCGACGCCGGGGTCAGGCTCAGCGCGAGCACCAGGCTTTTTGGCAGGCGTGTGCGAAGCGCCTATATGAACGGGGGTATCGCTTATCTGGAGATACTGCTCAGCGCGGACAACTTTGGCGATCTGATCCTGCGCTCGGCCTATCTGAAAAGAATTCTGGAGCGCGATACGAAACTGATCGCCTCGATCAAGCGTGAACGGGCGCTGATCGAGCAGCGGAAAGAGGCTGTCGAAGAGCAGGGGCGGAAACTGGCCGGCCTGATGGAGCAGGCCCGGGCGGAGCACGGGACAATGCTGGCCCAACGGCAGGAGAAGGAGAAACTGCTCAAGGAGACCGTGGAGAGAACGGCGGGTTATGAACCGGTCTACGGCGTTGTTCTCGATAACAGCAGCCAGGCTAGGCCGCAGTCCGGGCTGGCCGAGGCGAGCATTGTTTATGAATTTGAAGTTGAGGGTAAAGTGACCAGATACCTGGCCCTATTCTCGGTCTTTCCGGTCAAGGTCGGTCCGATCCGCAGCGCCAGAACCCACAGCATCCAGCTTGCTCTGGAAAACAGGGTCCACTATATCTACGCCAGCGGATCCAGCGATGTTCGCGAGACGATCATGGCGACCCCGGGTTTCAAGAATACCAACGCTCTTTTCGGGGGCAGCGCCGCATTTTACCGGAGCAGCGATCGCAAGGCACCGCACAATCTATATGTCAATCTGGCCCAGCTGGGCAAGGAACCTCCCTCGAGTGTGATCCTGGTCCGGCCCGCCTTTCTGGGGCGGGAGGGGCAGCCCGGTTCAACGATATCCCTGGAGTACAATTCATTTACAAAGATAAAGTACAGCTACCGTCCGGATAAGCGGGATTATCTGCGCTACCTGAACGGCCAGGTACACCGGGACAGTTCCGGTAAGGAGATCACGGCCCGCAATATCCTGATCCAGTATGTGCCCCACTATATCGATCCCCAGGGAAGGCCCACGCCCAACCTGATCGGCTCGGGAACCGTCGAGTTTTATTCCATGGGGCAGCGTTTCAACGGCACCTGGCGGAAAGAGGGCGCGGCATCACCGACCCGGTTTTTCTATTCAGACGGTCAGCCCATCGAGATGGTCTACGGCCGCACCTGGATCCAGATCGCCCGCGGCCGCTAGTTCCGGGCAAATTCCACCACCGTTTGTTTCGATCAGGGCCGAATCTATCTGCATTTTGAGCAAGACTGACCCGGCCAAAGGGCCCCCTACCTCAAAAGTGCCAAGATTTCAAATTCACCTCAGGTTATCTATTGAAGATCTGCGGGAGTATTGTTATAATTGATTCAAACCCAAAAAGGGTCAACAACAACTTTCCAGTAGCATTGAAAAGAAGTAAAACACAACAACGGCCCTTGGTGAATCAACATTGCGTACTGATAGCTAAAATGCTAACGATATCACATATTAGCTTCCAAATA
>JAAZPS010000325.1 GCA_012797095.1 Bacillota bacterium
AAGAGGCCCCCCGCCCGCGGCTGATAAAGCCGGCTGACCCCCTTGGCATCGATGAGCCGGTCCCCGACCTTCAGCCGCACCAGAAAGGTGCTGGCCATGCCCCGCCGCCCCTTTTCCAGAAATTCCGTCACCGAAAAATGCGCCCCCACGGCTACGATCAGCGCCGCTCCCAGATCGTTGGCCAGGAGCAGGGCGATATCCTCGCTGGTCCCGGGGGCGCAGAAGGTCTGATATTCGAGGCCGAGCCGCTGCAGCCGCTCCTGCCCAGGGACACCCCGTCCGTCGGGATAGGCATGGACCACCAGCTCGCGGGCCTGCAGCAGCGCCCGATCACTGACGCTGTCCATATCGCCGATGATCAGATCAGGGGTGAGGCCGCATTCCAGGAGAGCATCGCCGCCCCCGTCCACCCCCACCAGCACGGGCTTGACCCCGGCAAGGTAGCTTTTGAGCACCCGCAGATCTTCGCGAAAACCTTTTCCCCGGATCACCACCACCGCATCCCGATCCTGGAAGCGCGTCTGCACCGGCGGGGGCCGGATCGCTCCTGTGACCAGCCCCCGTTCGCGGTAGGCGTGCTCGAGAGTATTGATCACGAATTCATCGATGATCGCTTCCCGCCGCTGCAGCGAGCGCTGATAGGCCTTTTCGCAGGCGCTTGCGGTCAGCTCTTCGCCGCGGGCCGGGTCGAAACCGTTCCGGTAGACCGTACCCCCGGAGACCCCGATCAGCTCGCCCTCGGCCAGGGCGCTGAAAAGATGCTCGCCCAGGTTTTCCACCAGGTGCACCCCCCGGCGCAGCAGATACTTCAGGGGCAGCGGGGGAAACAGGCCGCTGCAGAAAGGGTCCCGGTTCAGCACCACCTTGACCCCGCAGCGCACCAGCCCCTCCGCGGCGGTCCAGTCGAGATCGCGGTGCGCGATCAGGGCGATCTCCCCGGCGCGGATCCGCTGCAGCAGCTTCTTGGTGGAGCGATCCTTGCGCACCTTCCCGATCCGCAGATCGTTTATCTTTCGTTTCAACAACCAGAAGAACATCGTCTTTTAGCACACCCTCGTTTAGCTTTCCCCAGGCTGCGGGGGATATAAACAAATCGATCCAATCCTGCCGTAAAGGCGGTGAAATGACAAATATAAGCTCACTCATTATGTCAACCAAGGAGGATAAAATCGCCCTTTGCGGACAATTTAAAAAAGCATCAGCGAGGGCCTTCGGCACAGGCTGAGCGGAAAGGCTGAGGGGAGCATGAAACTGAAACGGCTGAAATATATTCTTCTGATCCTGCTGGTGGTAGCTATTGTGGGAACGGGTCTGACCGGCTGGCAGCTGCAGGTAAAGAGATTCAAAAATATCAGTATCTACCTGGGCCAATCGCATTATGTAAACTTGCAGATCCCCTTTCTCTACGTTCGCGGCGATCGTCAGGATCTGCTCCTGTTCAACGGCACCCCTCTGCCCGAGGGGACCAGTCCGATCAATGCCCCGATCATCCTGGAAGGGCAGAACCTGGGCCAGGCCAAACTGGAATTCACCCTCTTCGGCTGGATCCCCCTGCGCCGGATCACCGTGAATATCCTTCCCGAGATCAAGCTCATGCCGGGGGGGCACTCCATCGGGATCAAGCTCCGCTCCCAGGGTGCCAATGTGGTCGGGTACTACTACTTCAGCGTCGAAGGAAAGAATATCTCCCCGGCCCGGGAGGCCGGTGTCAAGATCGGCGACAGCATCCTTCAGATCAACGGTGAAAAAGTCGAAGATGCTCTCGACGCGGCCCGGTTGCTCGAAAAGAACAAGGGAGGGCCGCTCGAGCTTTTGATCAGCCGCCGCGACAAGCTGATCGAGATCTCGCTGGCCCCGCTCTACTCCATCTCCGACTACGGTTACCGCATCGGGCTCTATCTGCGTGATTTTGCCGCCGGTGTGGGTACGCTCACATTTTATGATCCCGGAACTGGCCATTACGGCGCCCTTGGACATATCATCCTCGACTCCGACACCAACCGGCCGATCAACCTGAGTGAGGGCTCCATCGTCAAGGCAAAGATCATCAAGATCAAGGCGGCCCAGAAAGGACAGCCCGGAGAAAAAACAGGAATCTTTGTCGAGAACAGCATCGGAACCATCCTTAAAAATAGCTCCTTTGGGATTTTTGGAAAAATTGAGCGTTTCCCGAAGGCAGAAAACCCCTATCCCGAGCCCCTGCCGATGGCTCTCTCGAGCCAGGTCGAGACCGGACCGGCCGAGATCCTGACGGTGATCGAGGGCAACACCATCGGCCGTTATGCCGTGGAGATCGAGAAGATCACCCACCAGGGCGGGCCGGCCGGCAAGGGGATCATCATCCGGG
>JAAZPS010000326.1 GCA_012797095.1 Bacillota bacterium
ACCTGAGTGAGGGCTCCATCGTCAAGGCAAAGATCATCAAGATCAAGGCGGCCCAGAAAGGACAGCCCGGAGAAAAAACGGGTATCTTTGTCGAGAACAGCATCGGAACCATCCTCAAAAATAGCTCCTTTGGGATTTTTGGAAAAATTGAGCGTTTCCCAAAAGCAGAAAACCCCTATCCTGATCCCCTGCCGATGGCTCTCTCGAGCCAGGTCGAGACCGGACCGGCCGAGATCCTGACGGTGATCGAGGGCAGCACCATCGGCCGCTATGCCGTGGAGATCGAGAAGATCACCCACCAGGGCGGGCCCGCCGGCAAGGGGATCATCATCCGGGTGGTCGACGAGAGATTGTTGCAGATAACCGGCGGGATCATCCAGGGGATGAGCGGCAGCCCGATCATCCAGAATGGCAGGCTGGTCGGGGCGGTAACCCACGTTTTTATCAATGATCCCACCAGAGGGTACGGCATATTCATCGAGTGGATGTACCAGGAAGCTGAAAATATTACCAACAATTAAATTTTTTATGATATGTAGCAGGAATATAAATCCAGATGTCGAATTTTTTTATATACAGAATATTGAGGAGGTATTAAACATTGAATATTGTTGTAGCCGATGACAACCGTGAATTCAATCAATTACTCTCGTCGTACCTGTCGACACAGCCTGATTTTGAAGTGGTCGGTAATGCGTACAATGGTAAAGAGGTCTTGGAGCTGTTTCAGCAACACCGGGTTGATGTTCTGATTCTCGACATTATCATGCCTCATCTGGACGGTATCGGTGTGCTGGAAGCGCTGGCGAGGATGGATCTGGAGCAGAAACCGCATGTGATCATGCTGACGGCATTCGGCCACGAGAATGTCACCAGAAAAGCGGTGGAGCTGGGTGCATCCTACTACATCCTGAAGCCGTTCGATATGGAGGTGCTCCCCGATAGAATCCGCCAGCTCAACGGTCCCGACAGCACCACTCCCCCTTCTACCGGTTCACCGGATCACCATGCCGTAGAAAAACGGCGTAAAATGCCGCTGGAGGAAGAGGTCACCGGAATGCTCCATCAGATCGGCATCCCCGCTCATATCAAGGGTTATCTTTACCTGCGCGATGCCATCCTGATGGTGGTGGACGATGTGGACCTGCTCGGCTCGATCACGAAGATACTCTACCCGGAAATTGCGGACCGGTTCAACACCACCCCCAGCCGGGTGGAGCGGGCGATTCGCCACGCCATCGAGGTGGCCTGGGCCCGCAACAATGCAGATATTATTGAAAAATTCTTCGGCCATACCATCTGTAACGAGAAAGGGAAACCGACCAACTCCGAGTTCATCGCCATGATCGCCGATCACCTGCGGCTGCACAATCGGATTCTGACCGGGGTTTGAGAAAGGCGCTGCTCCGCGAGCCGGGTGCAGGGAATGGCCGGGGCCGAAGCCGCAGCAATTATCCCGAAAACCTTGCACCCGGGCCCGGCTGCAGGCGCCGGGGCTGCCCGGACTGAAAGAGGTTTGTTCCGCCAAAGGAAGCAGTGGCAGGTTAACCTCCGGGGCGCGCCTCCTTTTTGAAACGCTCCGCCCGCCCGAGCAGGCTCTCCACATGCTCCAGACCGGCCCGGTCGATCGCCGCCCCGTCGAGCATACGGGCGATCTCGAGCCGCCTTTCCGCACTGTCAAGCGGCTCCGCCCTGGTGCGGGTGCGCTTTCCGGAAAGCTCCTTGTAGAGCCGGACGTGATGGTCGGCCATGGCCGCAATCTGGGGGCTGTGGGTCACACAGATGATCTGGTGGTGGGCGGCCAGCAGGGCCAGTTTCTCGGCAACGGCCTGAATGGGAGCCCCGCCGATACCGGCATCGATCTCGTCAAAGATGAGCGTGGGGATCTGTTCCTGTCCGGCAAAGATCGTCTTGATCGCCAGCATCACCCGCGACATCTCCCCGCCTGAAATGATCTTCGCCAGCGGTCTGACCGCCTCGCCGGGGTTGGCTGAAAACATAAATTCAACCCGGTCCCGGCCCCGGGGGGTGAAACCTTCCTGTCCGTCGAGAACGGCGTTGAAGCGGGCCCGGGACAGGGCCAGCTCGTTGAATC
>JAAZPS010000327.1 GCA_012797095.1 Bacillota bacterium
ATAAGAGGGTAGCGCTCAGGATGACCGTAAAGGTAGCGGGGGATGACCCCCACCCTGTCATCCTGAGGGCTTTAGCCCGAAGGATCTCTTCCCGGAGCCCCGCTGAAGCGGACCGGTAGGGCCAAACCCGGAGACAATCAGAACAACGGGGAGCAGATCTGGTGCAGTACAGGAAACACTGTGCCAGTTCGGAGATCCTTCGCTGCGCTCAGGATGACAAGAGGGGGCGCTCAGGATGACATGGGGGTGGCTGCTCAAGAGGATAAGAGGGTGGCGCTCAGGAGGACAGGAGGGTGGCTCGGGAGGGCAGGGATTTAGCCCAGGAGGACGGAGTGGCAGCTCAGGATAACATGGGGCATAGCCCGGGAGGACAGGTAGTGCTGCGGCGTTTCCCTATTTACCCGATACGGTCACCCCTGAAAAAGCGATCCACGGCAGAATGGAATCACCGAAATCGACGCGCTCGCGGGAGATAGCGGTGATATTTTTCAACATCTCGACGAAATTGCCCGCAATCATCGATTCGCTCAAGGGGCAACCGAGCGTCCCATCCTCGATCAGATAGCTGTTCTTGGCCACACCGGCAAAATCACCGCTCTCGCCGGGCACCCCGCCGGAGAATCGGGCCATCAGGATCCCCTTTTTCACCGAGCGAATCATCTCCTCGAAGGGGCTCTCTCCCGGATCGACGACGAAAGCACCGCCGTCATTTACAGCCCGGGGCAAGCCCGTTTTGCGGGAACCGTAGAGTGTTAACAGGAACGAGTTGAGCATCCCTTTTTCCACAATGGCGCTGTTCCGGGCGACATAACCGTCCGCGGTGACAAAGTAACCATCGCAGATTTCATCACTGACCGGACGCGAATGCAGGCTGAAAGCAGGCGCGGCGATCTGCTGATGAAGCCGGTCCCGGTAGATGCTGGTACCGGAGATGAGGGGACCGTCGCCAACAGCCCCGGTAAGAAAGCCGAGCAGATCTCCGAGGCAGTCGGGCGTGATGATCACCTCACCGATGAATTTCCCCTGCAGCGGCCGGGTGACGATCTGCCCGCTCGACTGGCGAAGCAGGCTGTCCAGGGAACCGCACTCCAGAAGGTTCCGCTCCAGATCCCCGAGCGAAAATCCGGTGATATTGAACGATGAGACCCGCTCCCCCTCCCGGGCGGAAAAGAAAACCGAGGCGCGGTAGATCCCCTTGCCGGTGACAAGATCGACGCCGTTGGAATTGAGGAAACAGTTCTCTGTCCTGGTGAAGTCGAGGATCGCCTGCCGGACCATGATCCGGGGATAGCGGGCGGCGATCTCACGCAACAGCTCTTTCATCCGGCGGTACATCCTTTCACGATCAGGCCTGCTTGCACCCTTTTCGAAGACGGCCGGGGGCTGGGCGGCAGCGATCTCGTAAGCCTCGTCGGGCGCCGAGGCATGGGCGATCTCGATCAGATCGGCGGCAGCCTGCTGCAGCACCGTCCGGTCGGGGCAGTTGAGCACCGTCGAGCCTCTTTTTCGCTCCTTTATCGCCGCCAGCTCCATGGTCGTATCGAGCGTGGTTCGCAGGAGGCTCAACTCCCCCAGCTCCACGTTCAACTCATCCCTGGTGGTCTGTGTGTAATTGCATTGCGCTTTTTCGGCTCCGGCTCCGAGCAGGGCAGCCAGGCCGCTGCAAGCAATCTCTTTGAGGGTATCCATCCTAGCGTCCTCCTACATTGACCTGACATCTGATCGCCGGCCCGCCCATGCCCACGGGGATAAGCTGCTTCTTGCCGCACATCCCGCTGCTCATCCAGTTGATCTCGCCGGAGATCATGGAGACGGTTTTCAACATATCAAAAGCTATTCCCGAGATCGTGGTATCCCTGATCGCCCGGCCGAGCTTTCCTTTTTTGATCTCATACCCGAGGACGATCCCGAACATGAATTCGCTGGTCGAATCAGCCTGCCCGTTGCTCGGCCTGATCAGGTAGTAGCCATCGTCGACGGAAGCGATCATCTCCTTGAGGCTGGAAGAACCCGGGAGGATGGCCGTATTGCGCATCCGGATAAGGGGCTCGTCGAAGAATTGATAAGCGCGGGCATTGCCCGTGGGCGCGACACCGTAATGCATGGCGCTTTCCCTGTTATGAAGGTAACTTTTCAGGAGGCCCTGCTCGATGATCACCGCATCCTCTGCCCGGGTGCCCTCATCGTCCAGATAAACCGGCACCGGGCAGGTTTCGCCATTGTAAGAATGGGCATAGTCGATCAAGGTGATCAGGGGGGTAGCCACCGGTTGGCCAATCCTACCTCCGGCTGCGGAGCCGCTCAGGACGATATCCGCCTCCACGGTGTGACCGATCGCTTCATGGGCCAGGATGCCGGCCAGATCGGCGTCGAGGACACAGGTTTTTAGCCCGGCGTCGGCAAAGACCCCTTCACTTTTTTTGATCAGGTGGCGGTGCTGTCCGGCAATCTTTTCGAAAAGATCCCCGGGAGAAGAGAACTGATCTTCAAACTGCCCCAGGCCGCCGTAAACATCGAACAGCTCGACCGGCCGGCCATCTTTGATCAGGGATAGATCCACGTAGATCAAGCTCCGCGGGATCATGGAGTGGGAATATGATCCGTCAGCGGTGAGCAACTTTTTCTCCATATCGAGGCAGCGCAGGGAGAGCGTCCGGCCGGCCAGCTCAGGATAGGTGGAGGCGATATGATCGTCGAGCTCCCGGATGAATTCAACCAGCTCTTTCTGGCTGAGCCTGGGCCTGACCGTGGAGAGATCTTTTTCCGAGTTGCCCGGGATGGCGGGAAGGGGGCCCCGGGCCCGATGCTCCCTTGAATCGAGAAAAAGGGCATTGGCCTCGGCAGCACGGAGCACCGTCTTCAACTTATCTGCAGTAAACCCGGGGTGCGAGGCAAAACCCCAGGAGCCGCTGCGATAGACCCGGGCCGATATTCCGCCAGTGAATGAGCGTTGGTTCAGCGTATTGTTGCCCTTGATAAAGGTTATATTGACCGTGCGGTTCTCCTGAACCCGCAGCTCGGTATAGGCGGTAAACAGATCCTTGAACTCCGACAAGTCCAGGTCAAGCAAAGGGATCCCCCCTCTAAAAGACAGCAAGACCGGCTTCTTCCCGGCCGGTATTGGCGACAGTTTCCTTCCCATATTATAGTATCCAAAAGCTCCCCGGTCAACAGCTCGCGATCACTCACTTATAATCTTACCGAAGGGGGATCGGCTCACTCACGACGAAATCTTACCGAGGGGTAGTGATATGACCATGTCAATTAGAAGCCGTCGTGAGTACTTAAATGAAATGCGACAACAATATTTCAAAGC
>JAAZPS010000328.1 GCA_012797095.1 Bacillota bacterium
GCCCATGTACGCAAGCGCCTTCGGGCCGTGACGCTCCCTGATTGCCAGCAGCTTCTCGGATATCTCGCTGATGGCCTGCTCCCAGCCGATCCGCTCGTGAACGCCGTTAATCTTTTTCAGAGGATAGAAGAAGCGATCTTCATTGTGTGCATAATGGGCTATATTCAGACCTTTGCGGCAGCAGTAGCCCCGGCTGCGCGGATTATCCTTATCGCCGCGCACCTTGACAATCCGGTTCTGCTCCACCTTCATCTCCAGACCGCAGTTCTGGGCACAGAGAACACAGCTGCTCTTTTTCCATTCTCCCACCGGGATCGCCCCTTTTCATCTTAATGGTTCTTTCCCCAAAGCACCTTGGTGTAACCAACTTGGTTACAACATTAGCAGGATCAGGCGATCCTGTCAATATATTTCCAAGCGGGGTTTTTAAGCAAGCGATCTCGTGCTGCGATCGACTTTTCTCCTTACAGACCGATGAAAAAGGAAACAGGGCCTTCCCCGGCCTCACTCGACAATGCTGAATCCCGGAATACTCATATTGTTTTTGGAAAGAACCTTGATCAGATTCAGGTTGCCCGGAGAAATCTTGACCTGGATATCCCTGGCTTTACCGGCCAGCCGGTTCAATTTTTTGACGAAGCTCACCACCGTCTCCTCGGAGGCAAAAAAAGCTTCACTGATATTCACGGTGACACTCTGATAAAAACGAGGCGCCTGATCGGTTAAAGTCTTGAAAACTTCTTTCAAAGAGATATTGTTCAGGAACCCCTTCAGATTGAACACGTAGCGACCCTTTTCCCGGGAAACCTCGATCTGGATCACTTCCTCGCTGCAAAGATAATTGGCCCGGCGCAGCCTGAATCTTTCTATGGTTCTGGAACGGCTCGTCTGCCGGTCATGCTGCGGTAATGGATCGGCAAGGCGGCGAAGAAACGGGTAATACCAGCGGTTCTCTTTTTTCCACCGGCGAACCATCCACAGTCCCAGCGCCCGGAAGGCAACCGAACGGATACCGGTGGTAAAAAGATTCTTGAACATATTCGAAACGCTGTAGAATTTTTCGAATGCATCAAAAGTAGCCCTTTGCAGCTCCTCCGCAGTCATCTGCCGGGGTTCAAAGACAGCATGATGGGCATCGTAAAGGTTCCAGTCCCTTGTCAGCAATCTGCCGGATTCTTCCAGATCCTTGAATGTCGTCGTGCCGGGCAAAGGTGTCAGGATGAGAAACTGGACCGTATCAATGCTATTTTCCAAAGCAAAGTCCAGGGTCTGTTCGATAGTTTCCAAGTTGTCCTCATCGGAGCCGAAGACAAACATACCGTGAACCATGATCCCCGACTTGTGGAAACGGCGGACGCAGTGCT
The DNA here is from genome assembly GCA_012797095.1 of Bacillota bacterium. Taxonomy (GTDB): domain Bacteria; phylum Bacillota; class Dethiobacteria; order DTU022; family DTU022; genus JAAZPQ01. Next base: position 1,365 of record JAAZPS010000328.1, read on the forward strand.
TGATATCGGCCACATCCTGTTTTTTATTGTAGCTTTTGAGCGTTTCCGGGTTGATCGACTCCATCCCCACGAAAACCATGCGGCAGTTGCTCTCGGACATCAGCTGAAGCAGCTCATCATCCCGGGCGGTATCCGTCCGCACCTGGGTGCACCACCACGAAGGCTTCAGATCGCGCTTGATCATCTCCCGCAACAGCTTCTTGGTATGGCCGGGATTGGCCGCAAAATTGTCGTCAACAAAAAAGACCTGCTTGCCCCGGTACTGCTTGAGCTCTTCAAGCAGCGACTCGGTTTCACGGTAGCGATATTTCCGGCCGAACATGGGAGTAACGCTGCAAAAGGTACAGTTGTGGGGACAGCCCCGGGAGGTCATCACCGGGTAGGTGGTCATCTTCACCCCGGAAAAGAGGCTCAGATCGGGAAAGGGGATATTCTTAAAATCAACCCAGGAGGCGGCATCATTATGGATGATCTCGCCTTCCAGCCGATAGGAGACTCCCGGAATACCCAGAGGCGGCTCACCCCGTTCGAGGCATCCGATCAACGGCATGAAGGTCAGATCGGCCTCGCCGCGGCAAACATAATCACAGTGCTCCAGGGCCTCCCCGGCCATGAAACTGACGTGAGATCCGCCCATGATCACCGGCTTGCCCCTGCTGCGGGCAAAATCACCCAGGCGGTAAGCTTCAACCGCCGTGGAGGTGGTTGTTGAGATGCAGATCAGATCAGCATCGTTGATCTCTGCAACGGGGATATCCTTTCCCGAGCCCAGGATCAACCGCACCTCGTGACCCGCTTTCTGCAACAAAGTTCCCAGGATGGGCAAACCCAGACGGGGCATGACAACATTGCTGTAAACATGCCTGCCCGGCGACTTCGGTTCAATCAAGGTAACCTTCATCACTTCAACTCCATTTCGCATAGTTTCCTTTAAAGTGTCATCTGGTTTTCAATACCATGTAATTCTTACCATATACTACATTGTTCGGTAGCCAATTGCAATACTTATTTTTCTATGCTTAAATAGACAGCAGCAGGATACCGCAATCATCCGGCTATCTTTTCTCAAAGGGGGGGCGAAACCTTTTGGAAATAGAGGAACTCAATGCCTTGATCGATGAACTTCTCTCCGAGCAGCCCGTTGCCTTAAGTGATATCCCGGAAATAGAACTGTACATGGATCAGGTCACGGAATTTATCGATCACGAGCTTTCGGCACACAAAAGAGAGCCAAAAGACAAACTGCTGACCAAGACCATGATCAACAACTACACCAGGGCCGGAATTCTGATGCCTTCCCGCCGTAA
>JAAZPS010000040.1 GCA_012797095.1 Bacillota bacterium
GGCAAACCGGTCGACGGACACCTGCCGGCGATGGGCGGGCGGGATCTGCAGGCCTACCTGGCTGCGGGGATCTCCACCGATCACGAAGCGGTCACTGCAGAGGAGGCCCTGGAGAAGGTCCGCTGCGGGATGCGGGTGATCATCCGCGAAGGCTCCGCCGCCCGCAACCTCTCTGCTCTTCTGCCCGCAGTCAAGGCTGCCGGCAGCCGCTGGTTCATGTTTGGTTCCGATGACAGGGAGGCGGGGGAGCTGCTCACAGTTGGTCATATCGACGAGATTCTTCGCCGGGCAGTAGCGCAGGGGTGTGATCCCTTTGACGCGGTGGAGATGGCCACGCTCAACCCGGCGCTGCATTACGGGCTGGCGCGCCGCGGGTCGGTGGCGCCCGGCTACCGGGCCGATCTGGTGGTGGTCGATGATCTGGAGGATTTCCGGGTCCGCCTGGTGATCAAGGACGGTGAGGTAGCAGTCCGGGAGGGGGCCCTGGCGGTGGAGATACCGGCTCACCCACCGGGAGAAGGGCTGCTCCGGACGATCCGGCTGGCGCGGGAGCTCCGGGCGGACGATTTTACCCTGAAGGCCGGCCTCGGAGCGGTGCCGGTTATCGGGCTCGTTCCGGATCAGATCATCACGGAGAAACTTCTTCTTGAGCCCGGCCGCGGCGAAAACGGGCTCATCCGGGCGGATCCGCAGCGCGATATCATCAAGGTGGCCGTGGTGGAGCGGCACCGGAGAAGCGGCCGGGTGGCCCTGGGTCTGCTCCGCGGACTGGGGCTGCGCCGGGGCGCCATCGCCTCCAGCGTGGCGCACGATTCGCACAACATCATTGTCGCCGGGGTCAGCGAGGCGGCCATGGCCGCGGCGGTCAATGCGCTGTCCCGGACCGGCGGCGGTTTTGCCGTGGTTGATCAACCGCCCGCTCCGGCTGTCCTGCTGCCGTTGCCGGTGGCCGGGCTGATCTCGCCGGAACCGGCTGCCGCGGTCGCTGCAGCCCTGGAGAAGGTTACCGCTGCGGCCCATGCCCTTGGAGCGGTGCCGGCCCAGCCCTTTTTGACCCTCTCCTTTCTGGCCCTGCCGGTGATTCCGCATCTGAAGATAACCGACCGCGGTCTCTTCGATGTCGACAGTTTCAATTTTATTGAACTTTAAAGCGATTTCAGGTGACCCGCCGGCCCCTTTTGCATACCCCCGGCAGGTTGAATAACTGGTAACCATTTTGAATTAAACCGGGGAATCAAGGGGCCGGGGCGTAAAAGGAGTGATCAAGATGACGCAGATCAAAGCAAAAGATCTGATCCCCATTCCGGATCTGATGAAGATGCGCCGGATACTCTGCGTGCAGGCGCATCCCGATGATGGCGAGATCGGCGCAGGTGCAACGGTGGCCCGATTGATCCGGGAGGGAGCCGCGGTGATCTATGCGACCGTGACCGACGGAAGTGCCGGCACGGTGGATCCTTCGATGGACCGATCGGAGCTGGCCCGGATCCGTCGCCGGGAGGGCGAAGAGGCGGCTGCCCTGCTCGGGGTGACGGAGATGATCTGGCTTGATTTTCCGGATAGTGGCTGCTTGCAGCTGTCCGCGGTGCGGGAGAAGATCTTCGAAACGGTGCGGCGGGTCCGCCCCGATCTGGTGATGGTGATGGATCCCTGGCTGCCGTACGAGGCCCATACCGATCATCGGGTCACCGGCCTGGCGGCAGCGGAGGCCGTTCTGCTGGCCGGATACCCCCATGTCTGTCCCCGCGATCAGGCGGCGGGTCTGGCGCCGCATGGGCCGGA